>DAOPIR010000140.1:0-7690 GCA_035399245.1 Candidatus Limiplasma sp. | reverse complement strand
TATGGGTACTCTATGGGCGACAAGCTGCTTAAGTGGCATGCCCGGCAGGTCAAGGCCGGCTTTGCGGACAACGGCGTTGTGGCAAGGCTTGGCAGTGACGAGTTTGCCTATGCGATCAAGGGTGCTTACACAGACGACGATTTATTCCACATTGCGCAGCATGTGCTGGACGCCTGCCAGTCCCCGCTGTACGTCGATGAATATGTGCTTAATATCACCGTCAGCGCGGGCGTGTCCATGTTTCCGCAGTGCGCGTCCGATGCCGCCTCGCTGCTGAAAAACGCGGACATTGCCATGCACCACGCCAAGTCCGATCCGAGCGATCGCCACATTGCGCGCTACATGGACATCGACGAGGCCGTCAAGCGCAAGTTTTTGATTGCCAAGCACCTGAAAACGGCGCGTTTTGACCAGGAGCTCCTGCTGAATTTTCAGCCGCAGTTCCGTATATGGGACCGTGTGCTGATCGGCATGGAGGCCCTGCTGCGGTGGTCCTGTCCGGAAATCGGCGATGTTGCGCCGTCGGAGTTTATCCCGATCGCCGAAGAAGAAAACATGATCATTCCCATCGGCAACTGGGTGATGAACCATGCCATCCAGCAGATTGCCAGGTGGAATACGGCCTATCATACCGACCTGCGAATGGGCATCAATATTTCTCCCAAGCAGCTGGATCAGGCCGGTACAATGGAAGAGCTGCGCAAATCCATCGCGGAGTATCAGGCCCATCCCCGCTGGATTGACATCGAGATCACCGAAAACGTGGCTCTGGACAATGAGGACAGTGCGGAAAAAATAAAAAGCCACTTCCAAAACAAAGGTATTTCCGTTTCGATTGACGATTTCGGTACCGGCTATTCCTCGCTTGGCTATCTGAGCATTCTGTCGTTTGACCGTCTGAAAATTGCAAAACCGCTGATCGATAAAATCACCTTTGACGAATCCTCCCGCAAGATTGTCATGTCCATTGTGCTGCTGGCAAAGTCGCTCGGGCTGATGACCATATCCGAAGGCGTGGAAACCAAAGAGCAGTTTGATCTGCTGCGCGAGCTCGGCTGCGACCAGATACAGGGTTACTATCTCGGCAGGCCGGTACCGGCGGCAGAATTTGAAACCACCTATTTGCAGCCATACCTTCAAAAACACGGCAAGGACCATCCGGAGGACAAACCATGAAACTGTCCGGCGTCTGCATCCTCACGAACAACGCCCCGCGGCTTGTGGCCTTTTACACCCTTGTGCTGCAGGAAACGCCCGTCACGGAGGGCTCGCATTACGGGTTTGCAGCCGCGCAGCTGGCGGTGTATGACCCGGGCAGCGTTCCCGTATCGCCGCATAAAAATATGCAGCTGATGTATATCGTGCCGGATTTAACGGCGGAATACGAGCGTCTGCTGCGGGTGCTGCCGACTCTATGCGTTACCTCGCCGCCCACGCACCGCCCGTGGGGCGCGTTTTCCTGCTGGTTTTCGGATCCCGACGGCAATACGATCAGCCTGATCGAGAGAAAAGAAGAAGCATGAGTAAGTATAACGCGCTGTGGGAGCACCTGAAAGCCGACGGTCGGCCAACCTTCAAGCTCACGTTTGCACAAATTCAGGATATCATCGGTATTCCTATCGATCATTCCTTTTTGCAATACAAAAAAGAGCTGCCCGCATACGGCTATCAGGTCGGGAAAATTTCAATGAAGGAACACACCGTCATTTTCACGAAATTGGAATAGACGCTTTGTTTTCTTCCCCGTCCGTTTCCCCATTAAGGAGCCGCTATGACAGATACAGCAAATATTACAACGGTTATCCGCAATGCCGTCGTGGTACTGTGTGACGACATCCGCCGCGTGGACATCGGCATGCGCGGCGGTAAGATCGATTGCATCGGCGAGGCGCTGACAGGTTATCAGGCCGAAATCGACGCCGACGGCTGCACCGTAATCCCCGGCATGATCGACATTCACACCCACGGCGCGGTTCGCGTTGACTGCAACGGCGCTTCCGCTGCGGACCTGCAAACGCTTTCCCTGTTTTTCGCATCCGTAGGCGTCACGGGCTTTTACCCCTCCATTATCTGCGACGCGGAGGAGCGCATGATCGCGGCCACACGCACCGTATCCCAGGCGCGCAGTCAGGTGCGCGGCGCGGCGATCCTCGGCTGCCATCTGGAGGGGCCGTTTCTCTCCTCCGCTTACAAGGGCGCAATGCCGCTAAGCTATCTGCAGCGCTGCAATCCCGCGCTAGTATCCGCCATAGCCGAGGCAGCCGGCGATTGCCCGCTGCGCATGACGGTTTCCCCCAGCGCAGAAGGCGCCGCATCGCTGATCCACTCCCTTGTCGCGCAGGGCGTGCAGGTGTCGCTGGGCCACTCGGATGCGGACTACGAGCAAACATCGTGCTGCCTTCGTGTCGGCGCCACCAGCTTTACCCATGTGATGAACGCCATGCGCCCGCTGGACCGGCGTGAGCCCGGCATCCTCGGCGCGGCGCTGGAGAGCGATGCCGCCTGCGAGTTTATCTGTGACGGGCTGCACCTGCATCCGGCCAACATCCGTCTTTTGCTGAAATCCAAGGGCATCGGCCGCCTGATCGGGATATCTGATTCCATTATGGCAACCGGCCTGTCCGATGGCACTTACAGGCTGGGCACACAGCAAATCACCGTTACGGGCGACAACGCCATGCTGACCGACGGCACCACCCGCGCCGGCAGCCTGCTGACCCTGCATAAGGCGCTTCAGAACCTGATGCGTTTTACCGGATTGCCGATGGAGTACGCGGTTTTGCCCTTTACGCGCAATCCGGCGGAGCTGATGGGCCTTGATAAGCAAAAAGGCCGCATCGCCGTCGGCATGGATGCGGACCTTACTGTGCTTGACGCACGGATGAATATTGCGTATACCTTTGTCGGCCAAAGGCTTGTGTATCAAAGCCCGGACAATCAGCCCGGCACCCAGAACAATAAATAGGACAGCACCGCAAACAGTCCGATGCAAAACAGCAGCAGCGTATAGCTGACCGACCGTTTCAGCCGCCGTATGGAGCGCCGGAACTCCTGATTGCCCGCCGCCAGCGCGCAGGAGAAGTCGATCGTCGTCGGATGGTTTTTCAGCGCGGTTTTGTTTAAAAACGCCACAAAGCTGTTCAGGCTTTCTCCCACGGCGCAGGTAAAGCGGTTTCCGCCCGGCATGGGCACGCGCCACGCGCGCACATGCAGCAGCGCACGGCGGATACCGGAGATTACGGCATCCGGCAGCGCGGCGACCGCCCATGAGAATGCCGCTATGACCGCAAGCACCGCTTTGAGCAGCGGCACATAGACCAGGGTTTCCAGGTCCAGCCATGCCGGCTTGTAGTTGGGGTATAGCCTTCCGGCCTCTGTTTTCTTGCTCAGCAGGCCGCGAACGATCAAAATGTATACCAATATGCCGATCCCGATGGATTTGGCCGCACCCAGCAGGTTTTCCGTGCTGAAATACCGTACGGCAGGCAGTTCCGCCTGCATAAAGCCAGCACTGAGATTGGCAATCCCGCCGAGGAATACCGACGGGAACAATCCGAATACCCACACGGCGGCGGCCATGCCCCCCAGCATCACAGCGGACGCGCGGGACAGGTACGGCGTCTTTATCGCCTGCAAAGCAGGTTTTTCCCAAAACAGGCAGATATATAATTTCAGCATATACGCCAGCGTCAGCCCGCCGGAAAGCAGAAACAGCCACTCCGCGCCGGTGTACATCCATGCGCCGTCCGGCTGCAGGGCGATGTATTCAAGCAGACTTTCATGCAGCAGCGATTTGCTGGCAAACCCGCTGCAAAGCGGCACGCCCGCCAGCCCCAGCATGCCCGAAAGGAACACAAAGTGCAGCAGCGGCTTGCCGTGTCCAAAGCCGCGCACGTCGTCTAAGTTCACCTGGTGCAGGTTCATCACCACTACGCCCGCGCACAGGAACAGGATCATCTTAAACAGCGAATGGTTGACCATGTGCTGCACCAGCCCCTGTGCGGCGATGCCGCCGTGGTGCGAAAGCAGCCCGTACAGCCCCACACCCAGCAGTATAAACCCGATCTGGCTCATGCTGGAGCCGGCCAGGATACGCTTGATGTTTACCGCCATAAGCGCCAGCAGCCCGCCCAGCACCATCGTGATCACACCGATCCAGAAGATGAGCGCGTGCCACGCCGTAACTTCCCCCATCAGCTTAACCGACAGGATAAGAATGCCGAACACACCCGCCTTGGACAGCACTGCCGACAGCAGCGCCGTTGCCGGTGCGGGCGCGGCGGGATAAGCCTTGGGCAGCCACACATGCAGCGGGAACGCACCGGCTTTTGCGCCAAAGCCGATCAATATCAGGATGCACGGCAGCATCAGCTTCGCGGAATCGATCCCCTCCGTTGCAATGCCCGCTGAATATCGGGCCGTGATCACGCTCTGGGGCAGCAGCAGCATGCCCATCAGCATGCACATGCCGCCGATAATGGCGATCCACAGATAGCTCTGCGCCGCGCGCATGGCCTCTGGTGTTTCGTCGTGCGCCACCCACGGATAGCTGGCCAGCGACATGACCTCAAAAAACATAATGGTCGTCAGCAGCTGGTCGGACAAAAACACGCCGATGGCAGAGGACAGTGTAATCAGCGTGAAAAACGCGTAGCGCGGGATGTTTTTCCCGTTTTGAAAATAGGAGAACGAGAACACCGCCGCGATCGTCCACAGCAGCGCCGCGATCCACGCATACAGCGCGCGGAAGCCGTCGGCATACAACGAAAGGCCCAGCACGCAGAGATTCAGATTCGTGTATGATGCCGCCCCGCCCCGCGCGGATTGCACCAGCAGCACGGTCAGGATTGCCAGTACCGCCGCCGCGGTGCCCAGCATGCTCCACAGCGCGGTCCGCGTCCGCTTGCGTCCGCCGAAGTACGCAAACACAGCCCCCGCAAGGGGCAGCACTACCGCCAGCACGAGCAGCACGTTATTTTGCAATCCGAAGCCTCCTTACCATAACACTAAATAACCTAACAGCAGAAACAATCCGATACACACCAGCAGCAGGCTGTAGCTCATGGAGCGTTTCAGCCGCCGCATGGATTGGTTGACCTCCTCGTTGGTGGCCGCCAGTGCGCACGCAAAGTCGATATCCACGGGATGGCTTTTACGCACTGTTTTGTTCAACAGCGACTTAATGCCGTTCAGCAGCCCGCCAAGCGCGGTAGTAAACCGATTGCTGCCCGGCATAGGCACGCGCCATGCCCGCACATGCAGGATAACGCGGCGAACGCCCGTGATCACAGCCTCCGGCAGCGAGGAGGCCGCCCAGCACACGGCGGATACCACTGCCAGCAGCGCCTTAAGCACCGGCCGGTACACCATGGTTTCCAGGTCCAGCCACGCGGGCCAGCGATCGATGGTGCGACGCACGCCCTCCGCCTTTTGGCTCATCCAGCCGCGCACCACCAGGCCGTAAACGACCAGCCCGATACCGATGGACTTGCCCGCGCCCAGCAGGTTTTCCGCGGTAAAATAGCGTACCGATTCCGCCTCCGTCTGTAAAAACCCCTCGCTCAGCACGCCGATCTCCGTCATAAAAACAGACGGCATCAGCCCAAACGCCCACGGCACGGCGGCAAACCCGCACAGCATCACAGCGGAGCCACGGGAGAGATACAGCTTCTTCTCCGCGGCCGCTTTGGCGGGGCGCTCCCAGAACAGGCAAATGTACAGCTTTAGCATATACGCCACCGTCAGCCCGCCGGAGAGCAGAAACAGCCACTCCGCCGCGGTATACAGCCCCGCGTTGCCCTGCAGCATGCCGATGTACTCGGTCAGCCCCTCATGCAGCAGCGATTTGCTGGCAAACCCTGACCACAGCGGCACACCGGTAATCCCGAGCATGCCCGACAGGAAGATGAAGTGGAGCATCGGCTTGCCGCGCCCGAAGCCGCGGATGTCGTTGAGATGCAGGGAATGCGTATGCATCGCCACCACGCCCGCCGACAGGAACAGGATCAGCTTGAACAGCGAATGGTTGACCATGTGCGTCACAGCGCCCTGCGCGGCGACCGCGCCCTGATCCCCCAACAGACCGAACAGGCCCACGCCCAGCAGAATGAACCCGATCTGGCTCATGCTCGAGCAGGCCAAAATCCGCTTCATCTCTACCGCAAACAGCGCCAGCAGCGCGCCCAGCGCCATCGTAACGACCCCGATCCAGAAGATCAGCACATGCCATGCGGGAACCTGCCACAGAAATTTCACCGACAGCAGCAGGATGCCGAACACGCCGGTTTTCAAGAGCATGCCTGACAAAAGCGCGCTCGCCGGCGCGGGTGCCACGGGGTGTGCCTTAGGCAGCCACACATGCAGGGGAAACGCGCCGGCTTTCGCGCCAAAGCCAACCAGCATCAGCACCGCGGGCAATACCAGGCTTTCGGCAGGATAATCCGCCGCCGCAAAGCCCGCTGAAAACTTCGCCGTAATCAGCTCCGGCGGCAGCAGCAGCATGCCCAGCAGCAGGCACAGCCCGCCGATGACGGTAATCCACAGATAGCTTTGCGCCGCGCGCATGGCCTGCGGTGTTTCCTCATGTGCCACCCACGGATAGCTGCACAGCCCCATCACCTCGAAAAACACGATCGTCGTCAGCAGCTGATCGGACAAAAACACGCCGACCACCGCCGAAAGCGTCACCAGCGTGAAAAACGCGTAGCGCGGCACGCTGTGCTTATGCCGGAAATAACCAAACGAGAATCCCGTCGTCGCCAGCCACATCAGCGCCGCGATCCACGCATACATCGCGCGAAAACCGTCCGCCGCCAGCGAAAGGCCCATCACGCACGCGTCGGCCCATACAAAGGTAAGCGTTTGCCCGCGCATCGTTTGTACAAGCAGCACGGTCAGCACCGCAAACGTTGCCGCGGAAGCAATCATCATGCACACAAAGGCATAGCGCGCCTGCCGCCGCCCCAGCACATACGCGGGCACAGCGCCGGCCAGCGGAAGGGCGGCCGCAATCAGCAGCCACGGATTTCCCTGCATACGCGCCCCTCCTTACAGTCCCACGATCTGTGTCAGATAATCCACCAGCGGCTTGGAAGCAAACACCAGCGCCAGCATTACCGCCACCAGCACGAAAAACGGAACCAGCATCTGCCAGCCCGGATCCTTGTTGACCGCTTCGCCGTTTTCCAGCGGCAGTGCCAGCGCCGTCACCGCCGGCTTGAGCAGGTAGGCTGCCGTAAGGCCCGCCGAGGTAAGCAGCACGGCCACGCCGATCACCCCTACCGTGTAGCCGCTCTGGAAGGCGGCCGTAACCAGCGCCCACTTGCTCTGAAAGCCGATGAACGGCGGAATGCCTACCAATTCCACCGCGCAAAACGCAAACACCACCGTTACGATGGGCATCTGGTGGCGCAGCCCCCGCAGCTGCTGCACATATTCGCGGCCCGTCTGCACCAATATCGCACCCGCGCAGCTGAACAGCGTCAGCTTGATCAGGCTGTGGAAGATCATGTGCATCAGGCCCGCCCGAAGCCCGAGCGGCGTGAGCAGCATGAGCCCGTAGAGCATGTAGCTCAGGTTGGAGATGGTGGAATAGGCGAGCCTGCGCTTTAAGTGCTGCTCGTGGATGGCCCGCGCGCTCGCGAACAGGATGGTAAACGACGCGATGGACAGGCACAGCGTCTGCGCCCAG
>DAOPIR010000139.1:3986-7816 GCA_035399245.1 Candidatus Limiplasma sp. | reverse complement strand
GGTTGCCCACGCCCGAGTGGATGCGGTAGGCAAAGTCGATCGGCGTGGAGCCGCGCTGCATGGAGATGATATCGCCCTTGGGCGTAAACAGCAGCACCTCGTCGGAAAACAAGTCGGTTTTGAGGGTGTCGATAAACTCCTTGGAGTCGCGGGTATCGTTTTGCCAGTCCAAAATCTGGCGAAGCCAATACAGTTTGTTGTCCAGGTCGTCGGCTTTGGCGCCTTCCTTGTAGCGCCAGTGGGCCGCCACGCCGAACTCGGCCACGCGGTGCATTTCCCACGTGCGGATCTGCAGCTCAAAGGGAAACGGCATCGTGCGCCCGCCGATCAGCGTGGTATGCAGACTTTGGTACATGTTGCCCTTGGGCACGGAAATATAGTCCTTAAACCGCCCGGGAATCTGGTTCCACAGCGTGTGCACGATGCCCAGCACCGTGTAGCAGTCCTGCACGGTATCCACCAGCACGCGCACGGCAATCAGGTCGTAAATCTGCTCAAACGACTTATTCTGCTCGGTCATCTTGCGGTAGATGGAATACAGGTGCTTGGAGCGCCCGTCGATTTCATAGTGGATGTGGTGCTCGTCCAGGGTTTCGGACAGGCTTTTGATCACGAGGCGGATGTTTTCCTCGCGCTCAATCCGCCGCAGCCCCACCTTGCGCGCGATATCCTGATAGGCTTCCGGCTCCAGATACTTAAAAGAGATATCCTCCAGCTCCTGCTTGACGGCGTTCATGCCCAGCCGGTGCGCCAGCGGGGTGAAGATATCCAGCGTCTCCAGCGCGATGGCCTTTTGCCGCTCGGGCGGCTGATGGTTGAGCGTGCGCATGTTGTGCAGGCGGTCGGCCAGCTTGATGATCACCACGCGGATATCCTTGGACATGGCAAGGATCATCTTGCGCAGGGATTCCGCCTTTTGCTCCTCGCGGTTGGAAAAATCCAGCTTATCCAGCTTTGTTACGCCGTCCACCAGCTGGGCGACTTCCTCGCCGAATTCCTTGCGGATGGTCTCGATATCGACGTTGGAGCAATCCTCCACCGTGTCGTGCAAAAGGCCCGCTGCAATGGTGGGCGGATCGATCATCAGGTCGGTTAAAATAGACGCGACGGACGCAGGGTGCGTAAAATATGGCTCGCCGCTCTTGCGCACCTGGCAGCTGTGCGCCTCCCGGGCAAACTCGTACGCTTTTTTCACCAGCAGGTAGCTGTCGTCGCCCGGGTTTTGCTTTTGCACGCGGGCGACCATTTTATCCAGTCCCATGCATTCGTTGGTGATAAAGGTCAGCATCCAGCCGCCTCCTTTCGGGTGATAATGATTCTGGGGTTTGTTCCGCTGCCGTCTATTGCGGAATCAGGAATTAACCTCGCCATCGTTTGCCGCGATCCTGCGGATAGTCCCAAGCAGGGGGCTATCGCCCAGGACACACTTTTCCGCCGGCAGCAGCGTGTACGAAAACGGATTTTCCGTCAAGCGGATCAAATGCAGCTCGTCAAAGGCGTGCAGACCCACCCGCGTCTGCGCCTGCATAAGGCCCGCAGCCTGCGCGGTTTCCGCCAGACTGAAAAACACAGACCGGCGCAAAAGCTTGTACAGCGCGCGATAGCGGTCGTCGCCCGCATCCAGCGCGGCGGCGGCTTCCCGCAATGCGGCGCTTTGCGCGGGCGCGATCAGCACGGCATTTTCACAGGCTGCCTGCCACAGCGCCTGATCCGCTGCCGACAGCGCGCCATCCAGCAGCAGAATGTGTTTCCAGTACGGGGAAAGCTTCATCGCCTGCGCATCCGGACGGATCAGCAGCGTGTGGAAGCAGCGGGGATCGGTCACCGTTCCCTGCGCCACATCCACGCGGTCGTCCAGCCGGTTGAGGAGCTTGAGCGCGCCGGCCTTGGTGTAGGCGACATACAGCGTGCCCTGCCGGCCCTCCAGCAGCTGGTCGCCCAAAGGCCGCACCGGCAAAGGTGCGGTTTGGTAATTTTCTCCGTCGCGGCACGGTTTTCCTGCCTGCAGCAGCAGCCGCGCAAGGAGCGAATCCTGATACGGGGCCTCATCCGCGGCCTGCATGGCGCGCCTGCGGGCATAGGCGTCCGGCCGGATCGCACTGACATGGCACTGCACGCTCACCTTGCCGCGGTACGCGTTGCGCTCCAGCGTGTAGGCGGCATCCACCTCGTCGGGCAGGAGCGCGGCCTCGCCGCCCATGCCAAAGGCAATCCCGCTGAGCACCGTTTTATTCTGCCGCAGGCGCAGCTGCAGATGCGCGTTTTGCATGCCGCAGGCGCGGCGGGACTCCAGCTGCGCGCCACCGGTGAAAAACATAGGCGCGGGATTATCCACGCCGAAGGGGCGCAGGGCTTCCAACGCGTCGATCAGCGCCAGATCCGCGTCCTCCAGATTAAGCGGCACATCATAGGCCTGCGCGGGAATGAATGCGTCGGGATCGGCACCGGCCGATACGGCCTGCTCCATCCGCGCGCGGAAATCCTGATCGCACTCCGCCCTCAGCGTCACGCCCGCGGCCATCGCATGACCGCCGTAGCGGATAAGCAGATCGTCGCACTGCTTGAGGCAATCGGCCAGGTTAACGCCGCGCACGCCGCGCAGACTGCCGTGCAGCTGGCCGTCCTCCTCGCTCAAAGCGCACACGGGCACGGAGTACCTGCGGTTCAGCCGCCCCGCCACCAGTCCGATCACGCCCTTGTGCCAGCCCGCGCCGCGCACAAACAGCATGTGATGATCCACAAAATTATGCGTGCGTACCTGCTCCATCGCCTCCTGCACGGCGGCGGCTTCCAGCCGCTTGCGCTGGGTATTGGCGGCATCCAGCTGGGCAGCAATGGCGTTTGCCTCGGCGGGGTTATCGGTCATCAGCAGGCGTACGGCCAGGTTGGCGTCGCCTACGCGGCCGGCGGCGTTGAGGCGCGGCGCAAGCTGAAAGCCCACCGTGCCCTCGTCCACCGGCGGTGTGATGTTTGCCGCGTCCAGCATGGCTTTGAGCCCCGGCTGCCGCTCGATCATCGGCAGGCCCAGCGCCGCAATCACGCGGTTTTCGCCTGTCATCGACACGATGTCCGCAATGGTGGCAACAGCAGCCAGCGGCAGCAGCGGCGCAGCGGCATCGGCACCGCACAGGGCGCACGCCAGCTTGTACGCCACGCCCGCGCCGCACAGGTACGGGAACGGATAGTCGTTCATCAGCGGGTCAATCACGGCATCCGCCGAACAGGGGGTGAGCCCGAGCTCGTGATGATCGGTCACGATTACCTGCATACCCAGCGACTTGGCCAGCGCAACCTCGTCGGCATTGGTGATGCCCAGATCAACCGTGATTAAAAGCCGATATGTTTGGGAAAGCTCCTCCACCGCCTCGGCATGCAGGCCGTAGCCGTCATCCCGCAGGGGCAGGTAGGGCGCGGCGTCCACGCCATAGTCCCGCAGTGCCTGGGTCAGCAGCGACGCGGCGCAGATGCCGTCGGTATCGTAATCGCCATAAACGACCGTTTTTATACCCTCAGCTTTGGCGGCCTCAAGCAGCGCCACGGCCTCGCGCATGCCGCCCAGCAGATACGGATCGTGCAGCTGATCCGTGGAGGGATGCAAAAACCGCTGTGCGTCCTCCGCTGTTTCCACGCCGCGCGACCATAAAAGCGAAGCCATCACGCCCGTATACGGGTGCAGCTTCGCCTTCATTTCCTGGGTTGCGGTTTCATGATCGCGGGGTATGAAACGCAGCATGGAAGCTCCTTTCTAAAGCAACAGTCCCGAGGGCTTGAGAACCCGTCGGGACTAGTATGAAACGGAGGGGATTGGGAATGGTGGAATGGCGGAATGA
>DAOPIR010000139.1:0-3886 GCA_035399245.1 Candidatus Limiplasma sp. | reverse complement strand
GCAATAATCGTTTTGGAACAAGAAATTGGAATTCGTCCGGTTGCTTGGCAGCCGAACCGCCATTCCTAATTTCTCATTCCGAATTTCTCATTCAGCCTGCCGTCCTCGTCCCCAAACTATTTCTGCATGGACGCGATCTCTGCGGCGAGATCGTCGTGCCGCTTCTCAATGCCTTCGCCGCGCTCGAAACGCTCAAAGCGCACGGGGCCGATCTTGGCGCCGATCTCTTTTTCCACGGCGGCGGTATACTGGTTGATGGTCTGATCGGGATCCTTGACAAAGGGCTGCTCGGTAAGGCAGATATCCTTGTAGAACTTGGCGATGCGGCCTTCCACCATGCGGTCGACGATCTTTTCGGGCTTGCCTTCGTTAAGCGCCTGCTCGCGGAGGATCTTCTTTTCCTTGTCAAGCGTATCGGTAGGCACTTCGTCGCGCAGCACATACTCGGGCTTGGCGGCCGCAATCTGCAGCGCCAGGTCGTGATAATAGGCCTTGAACGCATCGGCGGTAAAGGTGGCGGGGGTATCGTTGTTTACCTCAACCAGAACGCCGATCTTGCCGCCCATGTGGATATAGGTTTCGGTAACGCCTGCCTTGGCTTCGTAGCGGGCAAAGCGGCGGATGGAAATCTTTTCGCCGATGGCAACCGTAGCGTCGGATACCAGATCGGTAATGGTTTTGGACGGATCGTCCGCAAATTTCTGGGTGAGCAGCGTGTCCACGTCGGCAGGCGCGGCCGCGGCGATGTGCTTGGCAATCTTATGGCAGAAGCCCTTAAAATTGTCGGTGTTGGCAACAAAGTCCGTTTCGCAGTTGACTTCCACGATCACGCCGACCGTGCAATCCTCGGAGACATAGCCTTCCACCATGCCTTCGGCAGCGATACGGCTGGCCTTCTTGGCGGCGGCGGCAAGGCCCTTTTCGCGCAGGTACTCGATGGCCTTTTCCATATCGCCATCGGTGGCAAGGAGCGCCTTTTTGCAGTCCATCATGCCGGCCTGTGTGGTTTCACGGAGTTCTTTTACTAATTGTGCTGTTACTTGTGGCATTGGAATTCTCTCCTAACTCATGCTTCTCATGCTTCGCAATGCTTCCGAAACCACCGCACATGCCGCCGGTTTCGGATTGCGGATGGAAGGCTTCGACCCTTCCATGCATCCCAAACTGCGGCTTATACGGCGTTTCGTGGATATCTATATTACGCTTCGGGAGCGTCCTTCTCGGGCGCTGCTTCTTGCGCGGTTTCGGGCTCGTCCATCTGCTGGCCCTGCTTGCCCTCGAGCACCGCATCGGCCATCTTGCCCGCAATCAGCTTCACGGCGCGGATCGCGTCGTCGTTGCCGGGGATGACATAATCGATCTCGTCGGGATCACAGTTGGTATCGACGATCGCCACGATCGGGATGCCCAGCGTGCGGGCCTCGTGCACGGCAAGGTGCTCTTTACGCGGATCGACAATAAACAGCGCGCCGGGCAGCTTTTTCATTTCGCGGATGCCGCCGAGGTTCGCCTGCAGCTTTTCGCGCTCATGCTCCAGCTTGATGACTTCCTTTTTGGGAAGCACGTCGAACTGGCCGTTCTGTTCCATTTTATCAATCTGGTTCAGGCGGTCCACACGGGTGCGGATGGTGCGGAAGTTGGTGAGCATGCCGCCCAGCCAACGATGGTTGACATAGAACATGTTGCAGCGTTGGGCTTCCTGCGCAATGCTTTCCTGCGCCTGCTTTTTGGTGCCGACAAACAGCACGTTCTGGCCCTGCATGGCCACGTCGCGCACAAACGCGTAGGCTTCGTCGGCCTTACGTACGGTCTTTTGCAGGTCGATGATGTAGATGCCGTTGCGCTCGGTGAAGATGTACTGCGCCATTTTGGGGTTCCAGCGACGGGTTTGGTGGCCGAAGTGGACGCCCGCTTCGAGCAACTGTTTCATGGAAATGACTGCCATAATGAGGTTCCTCCTTGTTTTTTATTCCGATTCAGGCTTTGCCCGAACCAGAAATATCCACCCCTTGCGTCTTATCGTGCGGACACTGCTACCAGCAGCACAACCGTACGATCAGCAAAGGTGCGTAGTCCATATGATTATAGCATAGGCGTATTATGCATGCAAGTGATTCTGTCATCCCGCCGCAACAAGCCGCGGATATATGCGCATATACGACCCATATCCATAGTCTGTATTTTACGGCCGGGTGAACTGTGCCGCTACGAAACGCACATTATCTTCCGCAAATTCCAGCCACACAGGCCGGGCTTTGGCTCTGATCTGTTCGTCATAGGCAAGGTATTCTTCCCGCGTTACCTCATCGTCGCCGATAAAATACTGCTCGGTATCGCCGGTGCTCTGCATGCGGCAGGTTTCCACGTATTCGAACCGGTCGGCGGCAAACCGCAGCGTGTACCAGCCGTTATCGGCCGCACCGTCCGAGGTTGCGATGTCCCCCTCCCGTGTGATTTCCTCCATGCCCCGCAGACCGAAGGCAAAGCCGTACACCGTGCCGGCCTCGTAGCGCAGCAGCTCGTAGCTGAAGGTGTAACCCTCCGCGTCGGGCAGATCCAGAATGATTTCGGGCAGGCCGTCCGCATCCAGATCGGTTACACAAAAGCGGGAGAACGTATACGCCCCGCCCAGCTCATAGCCGTACCACAGGACGGGCTGCGCGGAAAACGCGGTCTCCCCTACGCCGTCGCCGGTTTGCACGTAGGGCTGATCGTCCAGCAGCACCGCTTCGTACGCGGCCATGGCCTCCTGCGCGGTGACCGCCGCAGCGGCGGTTGGTTCCGCTTCCTCCGCCAAAGCCGATGTCCCGCAAAGCAACAGGCTGATGCAGCCGCAAAGCGCAATCAGCCTGTTGAATGAAATTCGCATTGATTTGATCATAAGCATTTGATAAACTCCCCCGCATCGTCCAATATCCGAACGTCTCCGTTCCTTCCATTCAAACGATTGCGAAGCAATCTTTCATCCATTCATCATTCCTAATTCCTCATTCCTCATTAGCCTGCGTTCCTCATTCTCTCCGCGCCGCCACGGAATCCTTTTCCACCATATATCCGTCGGTCATCTGCAATCCCGAGCGGTAGGGCTGGCCCACCAGCTTGCCCAGCAGCACGCGCACGGCCATGCGGGCCATTTCGGGGATATCCACGGCATAGGTGGTAATGCCGATATCGCACAGGCCGGGCATGAGGTAATTGTCAAACCCGACCACGGAGATATCCTGCGGCACGCGGTAGCCCTCGGCGTTCAGCTTGCGGATGAGCAGGGCGGCGGTGTGGTCGCAGTTGCACACAAAGGCGGTGGGCATGGGCGAGGGCAGGCGAATTTCCAGGTTCATGCCCTCGGCGTCGCGGTCGTCCACCACCCAATCGGGACGCACGGGGATGCCCTGCTCCATCAGCGCCTTGGTGTAGCCCAGATAACGGTCGTTGATAGACGCGGTGGTCAGCAACGTACCGACGTAGCCGATGGAGCGGTGTCCGAGGCTCAAGAGATGGTTGGTGAGCATATACGCGCCGAAAAAGCCGTTGGAAATCACAGAATCGGCGCTGATGTCGGCGTCGTAAAAATCCAGAAACACCACGGGGTGCGGCCACATCCGCCGCAGCATCGCCGCATAGCCGTTGATCGGCTTGCCGATGATGATAATGCCGTCGGCCCGATTTTCCTGCGCAAACTTGGGCAGGTGGTGCTGAAGCGCCTCGGAGTCCTCCAGTACCTCCAGCAGGGTAAAGCATTCCTTCTGCTTGGCGAGGCTGACGACCTCCTGATAGAGCTTCCAGTAGAAGGTTTCGTGATTGTCCAGATAGCGGCGCGGGATGAGCACGCCGATATACAAGCGACCCATCACACCCTGTACCTTACAGGCCCGACATCAGTTGGAAC
>DAOPIR010000138.1:0-7852 GCA_035399245.1 Candidatus Limiplasma sp. | reverse complement strand
CGTGGAGGGCATGCCGGCGCTGCCGTAGTTGGCCGTGGCATAATTGCCGCTGACGTAGCCCGCCGTATCGCTGGTCTGGATGTTATACCATTCCACACCGTCCACCGTAACCACGGGCCCGATCATCGGGTAGGTCCCTTTCTGGGCAAAATAACCCGTTCTGGATCCGGCAGCGGTGGTGCGGATGACAACGTTTTTGGTCGTAACCGTACAGCTGCCGTATGCGCCAATCGTAGACGTATCCGCCATGGAGGCGGCCGGCAGAAGGGTTAACAGCAAACTCATCATCAACAGGAGCGAAACGCCTCTGCGAATTTTGGTGCAGCCGCGACTATTTGTTTTCATGCTGGTTTCTCCCCGTTTCCGTATGATTTCTCCGTCATAATTACATTATGAGGTAGCAGATAAATTCACAGCATGATAATATTACAAAATTATTACATTGTCAAGGAATATTTTAAATAATTTGAGATTATTTGTCGTTTTTTAGGGATTATTCCGCTATTTCTCCGCAAAGGATTTGCGACACTTCCTAGAGTGCCTCCATAGTGCGCAACAGAGCTGTAACATTTTCCGCCGGCGTGGTGGCGCTTACGCAGACGCGGACAGCGGTTTTCTCGTCATCAACAGCCTCCCAGAACGCGAAAGCAAACTCCTTTTCCAGCGCCTTAAGCGTTTTGTTTGGCAGAACGGGAAAAATCAGGTTGGCGCGGGTATCGCACAGCAGCGGAAACCCTTTTGCAATAAACGCTTGCTTGATCTGCTGCGTCTTTTCGTTGGCCTGCTGACCCAAAAGCACATAACGGTTATCGGCTAAAAGCGCCTGAAACTGCACCGCCAGCAGCCAGCCCTTGGCCAGCAGCGCCCCGCGCTGCTTGATATGATAGCGGAAATACGGCCAGTCCGTGGCGTTGCTAAGCACCAGCGCCTCGCCGAACATCGCGCCGCACTTCGTGCCGCCGATGGAAAAGGCATCGCAGATGCTTGCCAGGTACGGCAGGTCTACCGCCTCTTCCGCGGCCATGCCATAGGCCAGGCGCGCGCCGTCGATATACAGGCGCAGGCCGCAGGCTTTGGCGACAGCGTGGATAGCGGAAAGCTCCGCGCGCGTGTACAGCGTGCCCAGCTCCGTGGGATGGCTTAGATAGATCATGCCAGGGCGCACCATATGCTCATGGGTACCATCGTTGATATGCGCGTTATAGGCCGCTTGGATCTGCTTGGCTGAGATCTTGCCGTCGGTGCTCTTGAGCGCCAGCACCTTGTGCCCCGTGGCCTCGATCGCGCCGGTTTCGTGCACGTTGATATGCCCCGTATCGGCGCTGATAACCCCTTCAAACGGGCGCAGCGCCGCGGCAATCACGGTCAGGTTGATTTGCGTGCCGCCGACAAAAAAATGCACGCCCGCCCCGGGCGCCTGGCACAGGCCGCGGATCATGGCCTGTACCTGCGGGGTAAACTCGTCGTCGCCGTATCCGGGCCGCTGCACGGCAGCAGCGGACTGCAGCGCCTGCAGCACCTTTTCATCCGCCATTTCCTGATAATCACTTTGAAACAGTATCACGGTCAGTTGTCCTTTCCGGTCGGGTTGTCTTTTACGTTGGCAAATATCATGCGTCCGGCGCTGGTTTGCAGCACCGTGGTTACCACGACATCGACCTTCTGGCCGACCAGCGGCTTGGCATGGTCGACTACGATCATCGTGCCGTCGTCCAGATAAGCAACGCCCTGTCCGGCCTCCTTGCCCTCGCGCACGATCTCCACACCGATCTCCTCGCCGGAGGCCAGCATGGGCTTGAGCGCATTGGCCAGGTCGTTGATATTGAGGGCTTTGACTCCGCTGATGCGCGCGACCTTGTTGAGATTATAATCATTGGTCACGATGACGCCGCCCAGCGTACGGCACAGCTTGAGCAGACGGACATCCACCTCGCTGTCGTCCGCCTCCTGCGGGCTGTGGAGCACCACACGGTCACCCAGTTGGTTTTGCAGCTGCTTTACGATATCCAATCCGCGCCGGCCGCGCGTGCGCTTGAGGGAATCTGCGCTGTCGGCAATGTGGCGGAGCTCGTCAAGCACAAACTCGGCAACCACCAGATCGCCCTCCACAAAGCCTGTGGCCGCGATGTCCAGTATCCGCCCGTCAATGAGCACGGAGGTATCCAGCACCTTGGCGGGGATGGCGGCGGGCGCGGGGATCGCCTGCGGCTCGTCCGGCTCGTCTTCTTCCTCGTCGTCGGTCATGGTTTCATCCAGAATGATATCCAGCGCATTGCGATGCTTGCGCCCCCGGATGGAAAACGGCTTGGAGGAATACCGCCGATACCCGATGCGCATGCCCATCGTGCCCAGCACCACATACACAATCGCGCTGATGGACACCGTCAGCAGGCTGGAGCCCGCTGACAGAATCAGCAAATGGATCAGCGCCGCCACCACCAGCCCGAGAATAAGCCCGATGGCCGACAGCAGGATCTGCCGCGTGGGCATGGATGACCAACGGTTTTCAATCGTCGCGCTCAGGTGCATCAGGTGTTCCTTAATAGTGTGCGAAAACGCAAACAGCACCACCCCGCCGATCAGGCACAGCGTGATATACAAAAACAGCAGGCTGCTCGGCGTGGAAAAAAAGTCGGGGTAGGCGTTTTGCAAAAACGGCCGCGCCATAGTGGCGGCAATCGCGCCGATACCGGCGCCCGCCAGCGTAATCAGCAGCCGCAGCATTTGTCCGATCCATTTTGATTTCTTCATATCGTCGTTCCTTCCGGTTTTCATATCAGTGCACTACAGCCAGCGCCTGCATCAGCGTGTCCACGCCCGTTACGGACGCGTTTTGCACCGGCGGCAGGTTTTTAAGGTTTTGCTTGGGCAAAATGATCTCCGTAAAGCCCAGCCGCATGCACTCGGCCACGCGGCGCTCGGCATTGGCGATGGGGCGTACTTCGCCGCACAGGCCGATCTCCCCCATCACGCACAGCTTTTGCGAAAGGGCAAAGCTTTCCAGGCTGGAAGCCACGGCCAGGCACACCGCCAGATCGGCGGCGGGATCGTCCAGTTCCAGCCCGCCGGCTACGTTGACATAAACGTCCTGATCGTATAATTTCTTCCCGGCGCGCTTTTCCATAACCGCCAGCAGCAGCGCTACGCGGCTGGAATCCATGCCGCCCACGGTGCGCTTGGGCATGTTGTAAAAGCTGTGGGCCGCCAGCGCCTGCAGATCGCACAGGATGGGGCGGCTGCCGTTCATGGTGCAAAACACGATGCTGCCGCTGGCCCCGCGTGCGCGCTGGGACAGCAGCGTTTCGCTGGGATTTTGCACGGGGAACATGCCGGATTGCCGCATTTCAAACACGCCCAGCTCGTTGACGCTGCCAAAGCGGTTTTTCACCGCGCGCAGCAGCCGGTACTCATGCTGGCGGTCGCCCTCAAAGCTCAGCACCGTATCCACCATGTGCTCCAGCACCCGCGGGCCGGCCAGCGACCCGTCCTTGGTTACATGCCCGACCAGAAACACCGAGGTGCCGCTGGTTTTGGCATGGCGGATTATAGCCGAGGCGCTTTGCCGCACCTGCGACACGCTGCCGGGGGCCGAGGCGCTGTCCGCCGAGACCATGGTCTGGATGGAGTCGATCACCAGCACATCGGGGCTTGCGGCCTCGCACTTTTCCAAGATACTCTCCACGCCGTTTTCCGCCAGCACATACAGCTTGTCCTGTTTTACGCCAAGGCGTCCGGCGCGCATTTTGATCTGGCGGATGCTCTCCTCCCCGCTGACATACAGCACATGGCGCGAGGCGCTAAGCTCTGCCGCCACCTGCAATAATAAGGTGGATTTCCCCACCCCGGGATCGCCGCCCAACAGCGTAACGCTGCCTTCCACCAACCCGCCGCCCAGCACGCGGTCCAGCTCCTCGTTGCCGGTGGGTACGCGGGTTTCCTTGGCGTCGTCGATATCCCGCAAAAGCATCGCCTCGGTAGAGGGCATGCGGAACCGCGCCGCTTTTTCGGCTGTTTTGCCAACAGCCTGTGCGGCGGAAAGCGTTTGTTCTTCAAATGTATTCCAGGCACTGCAGTCCGGACAGCAGCCCAGCCAGCGCGGGGCTTGATATCCGCAGGCCGAGCAGACGTAAATGCTCTTTTCCTTAGGCAATGAGGTTCCTTTCCGGCGTTATTGCCACGCCTGCCAAAGCTACACTCCTACAGTATAGCATGGTTTGCCAAAGAAGTAAGAGTTCAGCCGCTGTTTTTTCTTTTGTGACTGTAATCCACAATCGCCTGCGCCGCGGGCCCGGTCATGCCTTCCACCTGCAGCAGCGCTTCCTTATCGGCGGTAAATATAGCGGATACGCTCTTAAACGCGCGCAGCAGCGCCACCTTGCGCTTTTCGCCGATGCCGGGGATGCCGGTCAGCTCGCTTTGCAGCCCCGCCTTGCCGCGCAGCATACGGTGGTGCGTGATACCGAACCGGTGTGACTCGTCGCGCACGCGCTGCAAAAGATGCAGGCCCTGGCTGCGCTTATCCAGCACGATGGGATCCTCGCGGTCGGGCAGGTACAGCTCCTCGTTGCGCTTGGCCAGACCGAACATCGGGATGTTCACGCCGCAGTCAAGCATTGCGCGGCGCGCAAACGCCAGCTGCTGCGGGCCGCCGTCAATCAGGATCAGGTCGGGAAAGCGGGAAAACCGTCCTTCGTCAACCGGCTGCCCGTTTTGCTCACGTTCCTTTTTCTCTTCCAGTCCATGGGTAAAACGGCGGCGGAGCACCTCCTCCATGGAGGCAAAGTCGTTGGCGCCCTCCACGGTCTTGATGCGAAAATGCCGGTATTGCTTTTTGTTGGGCATGCCCTGCTCAAACACCACCATCGATCCGACGGACAGCACACCCTGGGTATTGGAAATATCATAGCCCTCGATGCGCCGCGGCATAGCGGGCAGCGACAGTGCGTCCATCAGCTCCCGCATGGCCTGTGTGGTGCGCTGGAACCTGATCTGCTTGCTCTGCTGGTGCTTGAGCAGCACATCCTCGGCATTCTTCTGGGCGATGTCCACAAGCGTGCGCTTTTCGCCGCGCTGGGGCACATGCAGCGTAACCGCCGCGCCGCGCCGCTGGCGCAGCAGCATTTCCAGCGCTTCCATATCCTCCGCTTCGGCCTGCAGCAGCACCTCGCGGGGAATCATGCGGTCCTCCCCGTAGTACTGGGGCAGGAAGCCCGAGAGTATCTCGCCCGCGGAATCGCCGCCCTGCTGCTCCAGCAGAAAATGCTGCCCGTCCTCCATGCGGCCGTGATGGATATGTACCAGCTGCACCACCGCGTCTACCTCGTCGGATGCCACGGCAACAATGTCCTGCTCCACCGAGCGGGTTTGGATGGCCAGCTGATGCTCGGCAATGGTCTGCACATCGGCGATCTTATCGCGGTACACGGCAGCCTGCTCGTACTCCATGGCGGCGGCCGCCTCGTTCATCTTTTTGCGAAGCTCGGCCAGCACGGGCTGCGTATCTCCGTTTAGAAACGCCACGGAGCTGCGCAAAATCTCGTCGTACGCTTCCGGTGTAATCAGGTTTGCGCACGGCGCGCGGCACTTGCCCGTGGCGTAGTACACGCAGGGCCGGTGCGGGCTTTTCAGCGGGAATTTCAGCGCACAGCGGCGCAGCGGAAAATAGCGCCCCAGCTCATCCAGCGCCTGCCGCACAGCCGTGGCGCCGATGTAAGGGCCGAAATACTTTTTACCGTCTTTGGAATTATAGGTGCGCGCTACCGTCAGCCGCGGAAACGGTTCCTGCGGGTCGTAGCACAGATAGGGATAATGC
Source organism: Candidatus Limiplasma sp. (assembly GCA_035399245.1). Taxonomy (GTDB): domain Bacteria; phylum Bacillota; class Clostridia; order Christensenellales; family Aristaeellaceae; genus CAXXOK01. The sequence continues at coordinate 2,040 of DAOPIR010000138.1, read as the reverse complement.
TTGTCGTCCTTCAATAAGATATTGTAAAACGGACGGTGTTTTTTAATCAGGTTGCTTTCCAGCGTGAGGGCTTCAAAGTTGGTGCGGCACAGCAGAATGTCGAAATCGTCCACGCGCGCCACCATCGCCCGCACCTTGGGCGTGTGTCCCTCCGGCGAATGAAAGTACTGGCGCACGCGGTTTTTCAGGTTTTTGGCCTTCCCGATATACAATATCTCCCCGTGGCTCTTCATCAGATAACAGCCCGGGCTTTCGGGAAGCATGGAAATTTTATAAGCCAGTTCGCCGGTCATGGGACTTCCTTTCACGGTTATACGTTCTTGACGGATCGGCATGCGATCTTTTATAATCAATATACACGCAAATGAAACACCGGAAATGAAATATAATGGGAGGAATAATAGATGTCTGATTGGAGCAGTCTGTATAATCTGGATTCCACCGTTCAGTCCACCACATCAAACAACTGGTATATCATCGGTATTGTGCTGGCGCTGATCGGCGCAATCGTCGTGGCGGCGGTCTTTATCCGCTCGGAGAACCGTGCCTATTACACCGGATGGATGAAGCGAATCAGCATTCATGTGAACTTCGAGCGTTATATCATTCCCTTGATTCTCAAATTCCTGTATGTGTTTTCGGCGCTTGCCGCTGTTATTAACGGAATCATTACCATGTTTACCTCCAGCTTCTGGCTGGGGCTTGTGATCACGGTACTGGCACCCATCGGCATCCGGATGGCGTACGAGCTGATCATGATGCTCTTTTCCATCCACGACGGCATTATGGAAACCAATCGCCTACTGCGCGGCGGCAATCCCTCGCGGGAGCGGGCGCCCCGGCAGCCGCATTACGGCAGAACGCCGGAGTACGGCGAGGACGAGCCCGCCATGCCGCCGCAGCTGGACCCCCGGGGCGAGCATGTGGAGCCGCAGCCGCCCGAGCAGCCCAAGCACTATCCCGGCGGATACGATCCCATGCGCCGCCGGTAAACCGCTTAAAACATCTTACGCCAGCGCAGGATAAAAAATACGATTACCGTCACCACGGCGCTCAGCCCGCACACAATCCAAAAGCCCAATAGGTTGCCCTGCCACGGCACCGCCGTGTTCATGCCCCAGAACGAAGCAAACAGCGTGGGGATGGCCAGCATAACCGTTAAGCTGGTGAGGATTTTCATGACGATATTCAGGTTGTTGGAAATAATCGAAGCATAGGCGTCCATCGTACCGCCCATAATATCGCGGTAAATGGCGCACATCTCGATGGCTTGCTTGTTTTCAATGATAACATCTTCCAGCAGGTCGGCGTCCTCGGGATACTTGCGCAGCATGTCCATGCGCATCATTTTTTCCAGCACGATCTCATTGCCTTTGAGCGAGGTGGAAAAATAAACCAGTGATTTTTCCAGCTGCATCATCTGCAGCAGCTCACGGTTACGCATGCTTTCCTGCAGGCGTTTTTGCACGAAGGACGATGCCTTGTCGATCTGTTTTAAGTATGCCAGATAACGGCTGGCGTTGCGGTTTAAGAGCTGCAGCAGGAAACGGGTGCGCTTAAACGTCCAGAACCCCCGCACGCGTTCCTCGGTAAAATCGTTGACAAGGGTCGATTCGCGGGACGACACGGTGATAATCACGTCGTCCACCATGATAATGCCCATAGGCACCGTGGAATAGCTGAAGCCTTTTTCCTCGGTTTCCACATACGGAACGTCCACGATGATCAGCGTCTGATCACCGTCGCGCTCGATACGCGCGCTTTCTTCTTCGTCCAGCGCCGCCTGCAAATACGTGGGGTCCAGCGCAAAGCGCGCGTTAAGCCCCTGAATCTCTTCCCTTGTGGGCGACTGGAGATGAATCCAGCAGCCCTTTTCGAAGGTGGTGATCTCGGTAAGGTGATCATCAACCGTCAGAAAAACTCTTTTCATCACAAAAACCTGCCCTTCTGTACGCCGCCAAGGTGACGGCGATGCTTCCGGACAGGCTGATTGGTCATCGATACAAACGGCTAATGCGCCGTGTTCCTTTGCACCGCCCT
>DAOPIR010000137.1:0-7944 GCA_035399245.1 Candidatus Limiplasma sp. | reverse complement strand
CATTCCGCAGCAATTTGTACATCGCCACACAAAGCAACAGCCGTTTCTATGTGCATTCCAATGTATATTTGCCAAACAGCGAGATAGACTTTCAAACCGGGATGGTCCGAGAAAGCAAGCGCCGTACTGGCCGTACGCAGGCCCTCTTGCACGAGGACGCACAGCTGAACAAAGAGTACGCAAGGCTTCAGGCTTTGGTGCAGGCACGCGCTGCCGAAAACGGCATGCGAATGTCGCTGAAGGCTGCCGTGATCCTGATTTTGACAGTCATATTCTTATTTGCCATCATTTTACTCGTTCAGCAAGGTAATATTATTGCGAAAAGGAACACGCTTGACCAAATGGATGCTGATATTCTGGCTACGCAGGAAGTGATTCGCGGTATTTCCTCACAAATTGAGGAAGCATCGGATGAAGTAACCATCTGCTATGCTGCCTCACAGGAGCTGGATATGATTCCGGCCGAATCCGCGCAGGCGATATACCTGTCCGCACTTTCTACCCGCCCAAGCATGGACCCCATCGCCATCCGTGCCGGAAGCGATTGATCGCGGTTATTTTACACTTGAAATCTTCAAAGAAGCTGAAAAACATTGCCAAAACATTCGGTTCGCGTTACAATAGAACAGAAATTTGAGTCGTGGTAAGTCATCCGATTTGGAGGATTAAATGATGTTACTCAAGGAACTCATAGCCAGTATTCCCGATGCTGTAGAAAGCAGAGGGAATATTGATATCCCAATTGAAGACCTATCTCTCAACAGCCGCGATATTACCCATAACGGGCTTTTCTTCTGTATCAGCGGCGCACGTGTGGATGCACACGATTTTGCTCCCCAGGCGATTGAAAACGGCTGCGTGGCGCTTGTGGTATCCCGCTTTATCGACGATTTGGATGTACCGCAGATCAAGGTAGGCAATGTCCGTTCCGCCATGGCATATATTTCTTCGGCTTATTTTGGATATCCGTCCAAGGCCCTGCGGCTGATCGGTATTTCCGGTACCAAGGGCAAGACAACGACTACCTATCTGCTGAAATCCATTTTGGAAGAAGCGGGCTATAAAGTCGGCCTGATCGGCACGACCGGCAACATGATCGGCAACCGATATATTAAGAGCGTCCTTACCACTCCCGATTCCATTGATCTGCATCGTACCTTCCGCGATATGGTTGACGAAGGCGTCCAGATCGTTTGTATGGAGGTCAGCGCACACGCGATTGACATGCACCGCATTGACGGATTGTTTTTTGAAGCGGCCTGCTATACCAATTTATCGCAGGATCATTTGGATTACTTCCATACGATGGAGCAATACTTCCTGGCAAAGAAGAAGTTTTTCACCACTAATTTTGCACTGAATGTATCATTGAATCTGGATGAAGAAACCAGCAAGGATATCCTGGCCGATCTTACCGTCCCCTATCTCACCTACGGCATCCGAATGAATTCCGATCTCTATGCGCGTGACATTGAGATCACCGAGAACGGAATTCATTTTTTGATTCAGCTCCGCAATATCGAGACCATCGAGGTCAGCATGCAGATGACAGGCATGTTTAATGTATACAACGCACTGGCGGCGGCATCGGTTGCCATGATTTTCGGCGTGGATATCTCCGCCATCCGTGACGGTCTGCATAACGTGAAATCCGTACCCGGCAGGATTGAGCTTTTGGATCTTCCGCTGCCGTTCAAAGTCATTTTGGATTACTCGCATTCACCTGACGCGTTAGAAAATATTCTGACAACGGTACGCACCTTCACTAAAAACCGTTTGATTGTGCTGTTTGGCTGTGGCGGCGACCGCGATCAGGGCAAACGGCCGATTATGGGCGAAATCGGCGGCCGGCTTGCGGATTTTTCCATTCTGACAAGCGACAATCCCCGTACGGAAGACCCGGACGTGATTTTGGAAGCCATTGAAGAAGGCATGAAACCGACCTCCGGAAAATATATCGTGATTGAAAACCGCCGTGAGGCAATTCGCTATGCGCTGGACATGGCCCAAGAGGGCGATATTGTTATTCTCGCAGGTAAAGGTCACGAGACCTATCAGGATATTATGGGTGTCAAGCGCCCGTTTGACGAAAAAGTTGTCGTAAAAGAATTGATCGATGAAAAACAGCGCAAGGCCTGAAATTTTGCTGCAGAGGTGTTTGCATGATCCTTTTGATCCTCGGATTTATCCTGTCCATTATCTGCACTTTTATTGTGGCACACTATTTTCTGCCATTTTTACAAAAGCTCAAATTCGGCCAGCCTATTTATGAGCTCGGCCCGGAAAGCCATCAGGCAAAGCAGGGCACGCTTACCATGGGCGGCCTGATGTTTGCCGGTGTAACGTCTGTGCTTACCTTGATATTATCCGCCGTTTACAGTATATCGGTCAGCACAATGGTTTTAATCATATTTTCGATTCTCGGTATGATGATAGGATTTGCGGATGATTTTACCAAAATACATAAAAAGCATAATCTGGGTTTGATATGGTGGCAAAAGATCGTGGCGCAGACCGTGATCGCGTTTTTGTTTACCTTGTATTGCTACGCCAATCCGACCATAGGAAGCGCAATTATTATTCCGTTTTTCAGCGTGGAATGGGATCTGGGAATATGGTATTTCCCCGTGATGATCCTGCTGATCATGTTTATCATCAACAGCGCCAATTTGCAGGACGGACTGGATGGGCTTCTGTCCAGCGTTTCGATCGTTGGCAATGTTGCCTGGTCCGCTATCCTGATGTTTTTGCTGCTCACGGCATCCTCTGTAAGGAACGCCGACTATTTCGGCATCCTCCTTTTCTGCCTCACGCTTACGGGTTCGCTCATGGCGTTTCTCCGCTATAATTTCAACCCTGCCAAGGTGTTTATGGGTGATACGGGCAGCATGTTTATCGGAGCCGCCATGGTGGGCGTAGCCATGCTGCTTCGCCAGCCGCTGCTGTTGATCCTCATCGCGTTTACCATGATTATGAGCTCTGTTTCCGTTATTCTTCAGCGTGCGTACTTTAAGCTGACGCACGGAAAGCGGATATTTAAAATGTCGCCCATTCATCATCATTTTGAAAAATCCGGCATGAATGAGCCTCAAATCGTAGCCATGTATTCTGTAACGGAATGTGCTTTATCGATACTCGCCGTACTGTCGCTTCTTTGGATTTAACAGGAGGATACCGTCTTGATAAAACAAAATTCACGGGTTCTGGTGGTTGGTATGGCACGCAGCGGTATTGCGGCCGCCAAGCTACTGCTTAAGCATGGTGCTGTTCCGTTGCTAAACGACAATCGCAAGCAATCCTCATTCGGCAGCGAGCTGGATTGTTTTCATGGTACAGCCAGCGAGTTCCATCTGGGGGAAAATCCCGTTCCGCTTTTATCCGAATGTGACATGGTGGTTATCAGCCCCGGCGTTCCGCTGGACGCACCGATTGTAAAACAAGCCAAAAAGAAAGAGATCCCGTTGATCGGTGAGCTGGAGCTTGCCTTTACCTATCTAAAAGGCAATGTAATCGCTGTTACGGGCACCAACGGCAAAACAACGACCGTATCCCTGCTGGGCCGCCTGTTTGAAAACGCCAAATATACCGTGCATGTCGGCGGGAATATCGGCTATCCCTTGAGCACCATTGCCTTGACCAGCAAGGAAAATGATATTGTCATAGTCGAGGTATCAAGCTTCCAGCTGGAAACGATTGAAACCTTCCGCCCGCAAGCTGCGGCGCTTTTGAACATTACAGAAGATCACCTGAACCGCCACAACACAATGGATACCTATATCGCGCTCAAACAGCGGATATTTGAAAATCAGCAACCTTATGATTTGGCTGTGCTAAATGATGACGATCCCATCGTGCGCAATATCGCAAAGCAAATCCATTCCAAGGTATCCTATTTTTCACAGGATCATCCAGTATTGCAGGGCATTTGTCTGCGCGGTAATACCGTGATTGCCGTGAAGAACGGTACCGAGACGCCCATTTGCCATACGGACGATATTTACATTCCCGGTCCGCATAACCTGGAAAATGCGATGGCGGCAACCGCCATCGCCGTTGCGTACGGCATATCGCCTGATGTAATTAAATATACCCTGCAAACGTTCACCGGCGTTGAGCACCGCATCGAAACCGTGCGTACGGTTGAAGGCATCACATATATCAACGATTCCAAGGGCACCAATACCGCCAGTACCCTGAAGGCCGTTCAGAGTATGAAGGCGCCTTCCGTCATCATCCTGGGCGGGTATGACAAGCATACGGATTTTGATAACCTCTGCACGCTGATTAAAAACTCTCCCTTTATCATTCATGCGGTTCTGCTTGGCCAGACTGCGCAGCAGATTGCAAAATCCTTCGATAAGGCGGATTTCCATGACTATACGATGGCATACAGTCTGGAGGACGCCATACACAAGGCGGGCGAGCATGCCGAATCCGGCGGCAATGTGCTGTTTTCTCCCGCTTGCGCCAGTTTTGATATGTTTCAGGATTACGAGCAGCGCGGCAAGGTGTTTAAAGAAATTGTGATGAAACTATAGGTGCAAACAGATTTGGAGTGAACCATGCGCAACGACCGTGTCAATGCAAATGAATACAGCACGTGCAGCTATGCGGCCGCTCCGGATTCAGCAAACCCACAGCCTTATCCGGGCGCTGTGTTTCCCGCCGCGTCAGTCAGGCGTTCCGGTAAGCTGGTACCGCGTCTGATTGTTTTTATAATCGTAATCATCGTGTTGCTGATCCTGCTGCAAAGCCTGCTTTTTCGGGTGAATACGGTATATATCATCGGCAATGACACGGTCGCGGCCGAGCACATCGTCGCATTATCCGGCCTGACCAAGGGCGATAGCATCGTCTCACTATCTGCCGATACTATACGCAAAAAGCTGGAGTCGGACCATTGGATCACATTGATCGATATGTATAAGCAATATCCCGGCACGGTTTATCTGGTTGTGGATGAGCGCGAAGTTGTTGCTGTATTGCAGTATTTGGGCATTGAGTACACGTTGGATATCGATGGCATGGTAATGGCGGAGTATCCGGATATGGACTACGATGGCGATGGAATTCCGGTTGTATATGGCTTTGATATCGGCAGTGCCACGGTTGGGCAGGAGCTGTCAGTCAGCAACAGCGCACAGCTGACAGCATATTCCGCAATTGTAACGGAGCTGTCCATCCAGCGCTACACCGACCAGATAAAAAGCATTAATGTCAACAGCATTTCTTCGCTTTCGCTCCAGACCGTTAACGGGATTACGGTAGAGCTTGGGAATTCCGACTATATGCGTGCCAAAATCGGCGCCATGCGAACGGATATCGCATATCTGCAGCAGCTCGGGGAAGCTTCGGGTGTTTTAGACGTCACAATGCCCGAGGACGGAAAATTTAAACGGGAGTAATAGAATGATTAACAAGCAGGACTATCGCAAACTACTGGATCCCATTCGGTGTTTTCTGTTAGACATGGACGGCACATTTTATCTTGGCAATCAAATTCTGGACGGTTCTCTCGCGTTTTTGGAAAAGGTACATAGCACAGGCCGCGAGGTGCTGTTTTTAACAAACAACTCCAGCAAATCCGCTTCTGTGTATATAGAAAAGCTACAACGGATGGGCGTGCGCACTCCGTTTTTGCATGTGCTGACCTCGGGACAGGCAACGGGCCGATATGCGATGAGAGCATACCCTGGGAAGCGCGCCTTTGTGCTGGGCACCGATATGCTTCGCCATGAGCTGCAATCCATGGGGATGCTTCTGGATGACGAGCATCCGGACTATGTAGTGATTGGCTATGATACGTCGCTTGACTACGCCAAAATGACCAAAGTATGTGATCTGGTGCGCGCCGGCCTCCCCTATATCGCAACCCATCCGGACTTTAACTGCCCCACCGAAACGGGTTTTGCGCCCGATATCGGCGCGATCATGGCGTTTATCGAAGCCAGCGCGGGCCGCATGCCTGATATCGTGATCGGAAAGCCCAACCGCGGGATTGTGGAGGACGCCATGCGTGTCACGGGCTGCCGCGCGGATCAGCTGGCTATGTGCGGCGACCGGCTGTATACGGATATCGCCATGAGCGCACGTCACGGCATGCTTGGCGTGCTGGTACTTACAGGAGAAGCTAAACTCGAAGAGCTTGAAACCTCGCCCGATCAGCCGGATTTGGTTTTAGGCCGTTTGTCCGATATGATAGAATACCTCTAAGAACGATAAAGGGTGTGTGCCATGAAGCGGTTACCGATTTCCCTACTCTGTCTGCTGTGCTGCCTGCTGCTTGCCCTGCCCGCGCTGTCCCAGGAGGATACGGGCTATCAGCCGCTGCAATACGGCGACGCCGGCGAAGAAGTGACGCTAGTCCAGGAGCAGCTGAAGATGCTCGGCTACTATACGGGCAAGGTCAGCGGAAGCTATCTGGACGGCACGCAGGATGCCGTGCTCCAGTTTCAAAAGGATTTTGATCTGGAGGAAACCGGCATGGTGGACGGCGAAACCGAAGCCGTGCTCTTCAGCGTGGAATACCGCGAGCTTACCACCGGCGATTCCGGCGACGATGTGAAACGCATTCAGGAACGCCTTGTAGAGCTGGATTATTATAACGGTAAGATCAGCGGCGATTATCTGGAAGGCACAACCTACGGCATCAAGCTGTTTCAGGAAAAAAACGGACTGGAAGCAACCGGCACCGCGGATATCGCCACACAGCGCATGCTCTTTAACGGCAGTGCTCTTTCCCGCTATGCACAGGAGAGCACCGATGAATCCGCCCTTGGTGATACCAATGACATCGTTATCACATCGGATGGCGAAGACAGCGGAACAACGGCCTATGATCTGGATTTCATCGGCAAAATCACCCGTGGCGCACAGGGAAACCGCGTCAAGCAGATACAGACACGGCTGACGGAGCTTCATTATTTCGACGGCCCGATCAGCGGTAACTATCTGGACAAGACCATCGAAGCAATTAAAGCATTTCAGGAAAACAACGGCCTTCAGGTAGACGGCATTACAGGAACGGATACCTGGTCCGCACTGTTTGATCTGGAATATGCGCTGGACGCATCCGCCACACCGCGCCCCACACCCGAAGCTACAACCATCCCCTATGCGCTCACTGTGGACGTGAAAAATCAGGCGGTGATCGCTTACACGTACGATGAAAACGGTGATTATACTGTTCCCGTGCGCTTTATGGTCTGCTCCACCGGTACCGCTTCCACACCCAGCGACGTGGGCGAATTTGTGCTGGACGGCAGAAAAGCCCGCTGGGCGTACTTCTCCCTGTATGGCAGCTATGCCCAATTCTGGACAAAGATCAACGAAGATATCGCCTTTCACTCTGTTATTTATAACGAAGTCGATCTTAACTCGCTTAGCCGCAAAAGTTATAATATGCTCGGTTCACGCGCTTCCCATGGCTGCATCCGCCTGCTGAACGGCGATGCGCAATGGATCTATGACAATGTCGGGGAAGGTACTGTGGTCACCATTACAGAGGATCTGGCGCTGGATCCCGAGCTGCGCGCTGCACTGAAACCCAAAGAGCTTTCCAGCAATTGGAGCAGCGCGCCGGAAACCCCGACTCCAACAGCGTCTCCGCAGTATATAAGCGATGCCCAGCCACCGGAATTTCGCACCATGAAAAAAAACAGCACCGGCGAAGATGTATATTGGCTGCAAATGAAGCTCAAGGAACTTGGCTATTACCAAGGTGCCATGGCGACAGGCACTTATCTGGACGGTACGGTCAAAGCGGTAAAAGCGTTTCAAAAAGATCATGACTTGTATGCTGACGGGATTGCCGGCATCAAGACGCTGAATGCTATTTATGCGGATGTTCTCGCTACCGAAACGCCGGAGCCAACCGCTACGCTTTCCCCCACGCCCGCGCCTTCTTCTACACCAGCGCCGTAACCGGCATTTAATCGCTGATAA
>DAOPIR010000136.1:0-7947 GCA_035399245.1 Candidatus Limiplasma sp. | reverse complement strand
GCCGTCTTTAATCACGATCAGCGTGGGAATGCTCATCACACCGAATTTGGCGGCAAGCTCCGGACTGTTATCCACATTGATTTTACCAACTTTGAACTCGCTGTGTTCGTTGGATATCTGCTCGACAATCGGGCTTACCATCCTGCAGGGGCCGCACCAATCCGCATAAAAATCAATCAATACGGGAACGTCGCTCTGCAGTGCCTCGGTGTCGAAATTTGCTTTAGTGAGTTGAATGGCTGCCATAATCATAATCTCCTTTCAAATCGGGTCAATGATAGTATACCCGATAATTCACAGTTGAAACAATCTGTAATCTGTCAATTGAAAAAAACGCAATATCCCTCTATAATATGGGTACCCTTGGATAGGAGGATGAAATATGACGGATACGCATATACCGGTTCCGCCGCTGGAATACCCTAACAAAAAAAGCAAGCCTCCGCGCAAAAGGAAAGCCGGAAGGATTTTCAGAGGATATTTGATGGTCGTTGGCGCACTGACAACGCTTGTGGCTCTTGTGGAGCTGATACTGTGGCTGCTTGTGCAGATCGAAACGGTCATCCGATAACGGCGATGGGGGAGATATTTTATGAAACGATTGATTAAAACCCTGATTGCTATTGTCCTGTGCGCCGCATTGATTGCCGGGGGCATTGTGTTTGGTCCGCGGCTGTACCGGCTGCTGGCCGGCAATACAAACGCGACCTGGATCAGCGAGCGCCTATCCGAAACCCTTTTGGAAAAGCGGGAGCTGGTTGTAATGGAAAAAACAATTACCGGCACGGAAACCGTGTCCACCGACGCATGGCTGATCGGCACGGTGCGTAAGGTGGAGATTCCCTATACGTTTTCCGTCAATTTCTCGGTCGATTTACAACAGGCTGATGTGGAGTATGACGAAACCGACAATGTAGTCCGTATCACACTACCGCAGCCAAGTGCGGATTATTACAAGCTGACGGTCGATGAGGACAATGTAAAAACGCAGGGCATATTTCTGCAGTCGAAACGAGGCTATTCAAAAATGAAAGAGGAGTTGGAGGAGCGGTTGTACGAGGAAGTAACCGCCGATACCCAGCTGCAGGAAAGCGCCTGGGCGTCCGCGGTGAGCGAGACGGAGGCGCTGTATCAGGAATTGTTGGACGCAAATGGAGAAACCGCGTCATTTACTGTGGAAGTCGTTGCCAAGCAAACGCAGGCGACGGAGTAACTACAGGGCCAGCCGATAGATTTCGATTGCGTCCTGCCTACTGATCTTAACATAACCGCCGATGGCGCTGTCCGGTTCGGGCAGCGCTTTTTGTGCAAGCGCCTGGATATCGGGATCGACAATGCCGGCATCCCGCAGGGTGGTGGGCATGCCGTAGGAGCGATAGGCGGCTTCCAGCCGCTTTATGCCTTCCAGCGCGATCTGCGTATCGGTACCCAAAGCGGGATCCACAGCAAGCACATCTGTGGCAAACTGCGCGATCTTCTTGGGGTTTTGCTTGAGCACATGCTTCATCCATGCGGGAAACAGCACTGCCAGCGCCGCACCGTGGGTAAGGTTGTAAGCTGCGGAAAGCTCATGGCTGAGCTTATGCGAGCACCAGTCGCCAATCCGGCCGGTTTGCAGCAGGGTGTTATGCGCCAGCGCACCCGCCCACATAATTTCGGCGCGCGCGTCGTAATTATCAGGCGATTGCAGCGCAATAGGCAGGTTGTGCATCACGGTCTGGATGCCGGCGGTAATCATGCGGTCGGTCAATTCCACATGCTCCACATCCGTAAAGTACCGCTCCATCATGTGCGCCATAATGTCCACGCCGCCGCACGAGGTCTGGTAGGGCGGCAGGGTGTATGTCCATTCGGGATTTAAAATCGAGAAGGTCGGCACGTTGGTAATCGAATTAAAGCCGCGCTTGATCCGTCCGTTTTCGTTGGTGATCACGGAGGAATAGCTCATCTCGCTGCCGGCGGCCGCGTGGGTGAGCAGTACGCCAAGCGGCATCGCGGCCTTGGGTACCTGTATGCCGGCATAAAAATCCCATACATCGCCGTCGTACGGAACGCCGTTGGCAATGCCCTTGCCAGTGTCGATCACGCTGCCGCCGCCAAGGGCGAGCACCAGATCGATTTTCTCCCTGCGGCAAAGCGCAATGCCCTCATACACGCGTGACAGCACGGGATTGGGCACAATGCCGCTAAGCTCAAACACCGTAAATCCGCCGTCGGATAAAATACGCATAACCTCGTCATACAGCCCGATGCGCCTGGCGGATTGGCCGCCGGTTACCAGCAGCACCCGCTTGCCGAAACGCGCCGCCTCGGTTTGCAAATGAGACAGCGCGGATTTGCCAAATATGATTTTGGCGGGGTTTTGGAAAATGAAATCAATCATAACAATATCCTTTATACCTTGGCAACGTCTGCGATCATGCGGTCGTTGCTTTCAATGCGGATGCGGTCGCCGAGCTTAAAGCCGTCCAGTGACTTGTACGCATCCAGATAAAACAAGCGGTCATCCTCGGGATCGCTCTTTTCGCCGATGTTGATCACGACGGAATAACAGTCGATGCCGTCTTTATCAAGCACATTTTCCGAGATATCCGTGAGTACGCCGGTAGTGACGCTCTTACGGCCTTCCAGCATATAGAAGATGTGCTTTTTATACTTGAGCATCGGGCCCAGATATACGCCGTAGAAAAAGATGCAGTAACCGCCGGCGAGAATGGTGAACAGTGCGGACAGCCCCCAGCCGGTTTCATCGTGGTTGATGCGGTACAGGATAAAGGTTACGATGGACAGCACCAGCAATAATGCCGTGGGGATCCATACTACGAGCACGCGCTGCTTAACCTTGGCGGCTGCTGCGTCCTTATCCGCTTGTGAATACAGCATAATGGTTTACTCCTTTGTATTGGACGGCTTATGGACCGGCCGTTGCATAAGTTTGATGGAAAAATAGAACAGCGTGAGCACCAAAAAGACGCCTACCAGCCCCAGCAGGGTGGTAAACAGCCCTTTGGAAACGAGGGACATATTTTGAAGCGACGATTCCGCGGCAACGTCGGTAGCGGCGGAAATCCAGGAATAAAGCATAGTATCTCTCCTTTACCAGCCGATGAGCAGGCCGACGAGCGTGATCACCAAGCCGCCGGCTACGATAGAGCCGAGCTGGCCCGATACGTTAGCACTGGTGGCCTGCATCAGCACAAAGTTGTAAGGGTCGTCTTCCTTTGCCATCTTCTGGATGACACGCGCCGACATCGGAAATGCAGAAATGCCCGCCGCACCGATCATCGGATTGACCTTTTCCTTGCGGAAAAGATTCAGGAACTTGGCAAACAGCACGCCGCCCGCAGTGTCAAATATGAAGGCGAACAGCCCAAGCGTCAGGATAAAAAGCGTGTCCCAGCGCAGGAAGTTTTCCGCCAGCATTGTGGAGCCGATGGTCAGCCCCAGCAGGATGGTAACGAGGTTGGCCAGCTCGTTTTGCGCGGTTTTGGAAAGGCGCTCCAGCACCTTGCACTCGCGCAGCAGATTGCCAAACATCAGGCTGCCGACCAGCGGCGCGCTCATGGGCACGAGGATGCCCGCCAGAATAGTGACCACGATTGGAAACAGGATCAGCGTCAGGCGGGAGGCGGAGTGCTCGGTATAGGTCATGTGGATGGTACGTTCCTTCTTGGTGGTCAGCGCGCGGATGATCGGCGGCTGAATGACGGGCACCAGTGCCATATAGCTGTACGCGGCTACCGAGATGGGGGCCATGTAATCCTTCAGATCAAAGTGGTTGGCGACATACAGCGTGGTAGGACCGTCCGCCGCACCGATGATGCCGATGGCGGACGCCAGCCGCAGCACCAGGCTTTGGTCGCCGGCAATATCGGGGAAAACGACGGGGATCAGCAGCATTGCGACCAAGAAGGTGGCGAAGATGCCAAACTGTGCGGCCGCGCCGAAGAAGATCATGGCGGGGTCCTTCAGCAGCGGAGAAAAATCGATCATCGCGCCGACAGCGATAAAGATGAGGATGGGGAACAGCTCGTTGGAGATACCCGCGTTAAACAGCACGGTTAGAAATCCGTCGCTGCCCAAAACACTGGCCGTGGGATCGCCCGTGATCGAGTCAATAATCGGGGGGAGATTTGCCAGGATAGCGCCAAATGCGATCGGCAGCAGCAGCGCGGGCTCGTAATCCTTTTTGATGGCCAAATAGATTAAAATGCCGGAGATGCAGAACATGACCAGCGTTTTCAGACCATCAAGCGAACCCATATAGAGAACACCGGAAAACAGTTCTTTTAACAGTGCGGTGATTTCGTCCAAAGTCCTTCCTCCTCAAGGTTTTTCCGTGGTTCAAAGTATAGCATTTCCCCGCATGGGTGTCAAAGCCGGCGCGCCGCATGTTTGGCTTCGTAGCGTGCCTTGCCCTTGGCAAAATCGGCGGTTTCCTTCTCGGTTTCCGGTACGAGCGCAGGTATCTGCGTGGGCCGGTTGTCATCACCCAGCGCAACCATGGTAAAATTGGCATGGTTGACCAGCTTGCGCTCGCGGCAGGCGGCGCTTTCCACATAGGTATCCACCGTTACCAGCATGCTGGTGCGCCCCGCGTATAAAATCCGGCCCTGCAGCACCACCAGATCGTTCAGCGATGCCGGCGCCAGAAAATCCAGCTTATCGATAGAGGCGGTGGTTACCGCGCAGCCGGAGTGCCGGCGCGCCACCACGGCGGCTACGGTATCAATCCACTGTACCAGCTGCCCGCCAAACAGGCGAAAATACTGGTTGCAGTCCCCGGGCATTACGATGTGCACCTGCTCTGTGCGGCTGTGGGCTACGGTCTGGGACGCGGGATGGAGGTCGCATTGCATAAAAATTCCCTTTCTGCGGGGGATCACCGCGCTACAGGTAAATGATATCGTCCTTTGTAACAATGGCATGCACGAGCTTCAGCTTGTGCGCCGGCTCGGGCAAAATGGTAATCGCCTGCAAAAGCTCCGCTTTGGCAAGGGCGGCATCCGCATCACATTTGGCATAAACGGTGGCGATGACATCGTCCATGGCAACGGATTCGCCGATGCGCTTATGCAGCACAAAGCCTACAGAGGGATCGATCACGTCGGATTTTTGTATACGGCCCGCGCCCATGCGCTGCGCTAGATAGCCAAGCTGCATGGTATCCATGCGGTGCACATACCCGATAGCTTCGGCGTACACATCGGCAATCACCTTTGCCTGCGGCAGCAGCATGGTGTTGACGCAGACCTCCGGATTGCCGCCCTGTGCGGCGATCAGCTCACGCAGCTTTTCAATACCGTGACCGGAAGCAAGCACCGAATCAAGCATTTGCTTGGCTTTAAGGGTGTTATCCGCCGCACCGGCGGCGATCAGCATCTGCGCGCCAAGATCCATCGATACATCCAGCAGCGGGCCTTTCACACGGCCGGCCAGTACATCGATAGCTTCCTTTACTTCCAGCGCATTGCCGATGTGGCTGCCCAGCGGTTCGTCCATATTGGTTACCAGCGCGATCACGTTTCGGCCCGCGTCGGTGCCGATACGCACCATCACCTGCGCCAGCTCAATGCTCTTTTCCAGCGTGTGCATAATAGCGCCGGAACCGGTTTTAACGTCCAGCACGATGGCCTTTGTACCGCTTGCCAGCTTTTTGGACATAATGCTGGCGGCAATCAGCGGCAGGCTGTCTACAGTGGAGGTTACGTCGCGCAGGGCATACAGGGCTTTATCGGCGGGGGCGAGATCGTGCGTCTGGCCGACAACCGCAATGGCGATCTTTTGTACCTGTGCGATAAACTGCTCCATACTCAGCTCCGTATGTAAGCCGGGGATGGATTCCAGCTTGTCGATGGTGCCGCCCGTGTGCCCAAGCCCGCGCCCCGACATTTTGGCTACCGGCACGCCGCAGGCCGCTACCAGCGGCGCGACAATCAGCGTGGTGGTATCGCCCACCCCACCCGTGGAGTGCTTGTCCACAGGAACGCCGTCAATGGCCGACAGATCCGCCATCTCGCCGGAGTGCGCCATGGCAAGCGTGAGCCATGTGGTTTCGTTGCGGTCCATACCGTTAAGGCGGATAGCCATCAGCAGCGCCGCCAGCTGGTAATCGGGAATGGTCGCGTTGGTAGCGCCGTTAATAAAGAACGCAATCTCCTGCCGGGTAAGTGCGTTTCCAAGTTTTTTCTTTTCGATTATTTGAATGATATCCATCAAAAAAACCTCTGTGTTATAACGGCACGATCATCCTGCCGCAGCTCTCGCATTCGATGATCTTCGAGCCTGCCTTCAGCTTGCGCAGCGTGACGGACGGAAGGCTCATGTAGCAGCCGCCGCATTGCCCGTTGGTCAGCTTTACCACAGGCGGCGTGGAGTGCTTTTTAATCACCTGATAGCGCTCCATCAGCTTTACGTCGATTCCTTTACCCTTATCCTGCGCAATCCGGCGCTTTTCTTCCAGCGCCTTCATCTGCTCCTTGTATTCGTCTTCATAGGCGACCTTCTGCTGGTCGTACTCGGACTTGACCTTGGCAAACTTCACGACGATTTCCTTGTGCTTGCGGTCGTTTTCGGCGGCTTCCTTCTGGATGCGCTTCATTTCGGCCTCATAGCCCTGGATGTCCTGCAGCAGGGAGTGCGCATCGGTCTGCATGGCCTTGGTTTCTTCCAGGTTGGTGGGCGGCTCGTCGTTCATGCGTACCTGCAGGGCCTTGAGTTGATCCTGCTGGCGCTGAATGGCTTCGCTGATAACGTCCACACGGTCCAGCATGGTTGCGATTTGCTCTTCCATTTCCTTGACCGTGTTTTGCTGCTCCAGCAAAAAATCACGGTTCTTTTTCAGTGCGATGCGGTTGGGAGAACGCTTGATCTCCAGCTCCAGTGCATCTGCTTCCATATCTGCATCCTGATACTCCAGCAGCATTTCAATTTGTTCCATTGATATCCTCCTTCATAAGGGGCTCCCGGCGGAGCGTATTTATACGTGTGTGATACACGGGTAAGACGGCTGTGAAAAAAGCAAGGCTTCCGCGGCCAGGTCATGGTCGGAAGCGGTCGCCAGAAAACGCTGATACAGTGCGGCGATACCCGGAAACTCCGTTTCATAATGGCCTGCTTCGAATACGATCAACCCGCGGGCACAGGCGTCGATGATTTCATGGTGCTTTAGTTCACCGGTAACCAATGCGCCGGCCTGGGCATGGGGGTAGCTGTCGCCGCCCGCGCCCGGCACAACCGCAACGCTGCGTACTACGGCTTCCGGATCACCATGCAGCAAGGCGGACGCGGATAAACGGCTGTTGAGCAGCGATAACAGCGCCTTTGCCGTACAGGGTACGGCAAGCTCTCCCGTGCGCAGATAGGGATCGGACGCGGAAGCTGTAATCTTTTCAAGCGCGAGGGCGTTGGCAAGGCTGTCCGCTACGCCGCCCGTGCATCGGTCCAGATTGGTGTGCGCCGAGATCAGGCTGATGCCGGACGCAGCCAGCGCCCGGATAACGGCACCTTCGCCCTGATCCCAACGCAGCTGCTGGATGGGACTGAACATCAGCGGATGATGGGATATGATCAGATTCGCATTTTGGCGTGCGGCTTGGGCAACAACGGACAGTGTGACATCAACGCTGAACAATACCCTGTGTACAGCAGCGGCAGGATCGCCGATGAGGAAACCGGAATTGTCGTATGCATCCTGTGTGTCAAAGGGGGCAATGGCATCCAGCCATTGATAAAAATCGTGTACCGTCGTCATGGCATGCCCTTCTTTCACAGATTCTGCAGTACGTCCAGCGTGTATTTCAGCTCCTCCTGCGCTTTATAAAGCCTGCGGTCGGTCGGCTCGCTTCCGGCGGCCCGCATGGCGCTTACGGTTTTGTGCAGGTAATGCCGCCTGCGTTCCAGCCACGGCCGCCAGTTTTCGGGACGCTCCTGTAAAAACACAGGGCC
>DAOPIR010000135.1:0-8141 GCA_035399245.1 Candidatus Limiplasma sp. | reverse complement strand
TGGAACGCGACATCGATATCGGTGACTTCATCGGGGGTGATGTGCACCACGGGGCCGATGCTCTGTGCCAGCAGGATGGAGTGCGCCGTGGCCTCGGTTACCTCCAGCCGGTCAAAGGCGTTAAGCAGGCTGTCGCCCGTGGCTAGAATCTGGTTATTGTCGCAGATCAGCACGGGTGTCCTGGGCGAGAACATGGCCGCGACCTCGTCCTGCTTCAGATAGATGGAGGTGAAGGGCACCTTTTCAATCTGGCGCAGCATGATATAGCTTTCGGGAATGGTACGCGGGTCAAACGGCGCGTCGGTTACGGCAAAGGCCATGGCGTGCGGCGGATTGGCGCCGAGCACGGAATGGATTTCGGGATGCTTTTCGTAGATCTTCTGGTGCAGCTTTACCGAGCGCGACGGAATCTTGCCCTGTTCCTTCATGCCGTTTTTAATCAGCACCAGGTCGCTTTCCTCCATGTAATCGCGGTCCAGCCCATACGGCGTAATGATAAAGCTGCCATCGGACAGGCGCACGGAATAGGTGCCCTGGGTGCTTACAAACAGGTGCTGGCGGTACGAGCGGCGGATCAGCTTGATCATATCGCGCCGCGCGGCGCACTCCTCGGAGCTGTGCTTATTGGGCACAAATTCGTCCATCGTCAGGTGGTCGCGCGTTGCGGTCAGGTTGACGTCGTTTTCCTGCAGGGTCTTGGGCTCGCCCAGCGAGCGGGCGTAGATTTCCAGGTTGGCGGTTGTCTCCAGCGTTTCAAACTTCATAAACGCGTGGAACAGGTCGGACGCGCCGATGACCACGCCGTGGTTTTCCATCACCACGATGTCATAGCCCTTTTCGAACTCGGCGGCGATGTTGTCGCCCAGCTTCTGCGAGCCCGGCACGGCATAATCCGCCATGGTGATGTTGCCAAGCGTACGCCAGGCATTGGCTACCAGCCGTGTGTTGGGCAGCACGCGGGCCAGCGAAAACGCAACCATGGCCGGCGGATGCGCATGCAGCACAGCGCGCAGATCGGGGCGCTTTTTATACACGGTGGCATGGAACGGCAGCTCCACCGAGGGCTTGTGCGGGCCCAGCACCGTGCCGTCCGGCTTTACACAGCACATGTCGTGCCGCGTCAGTGTGCCCTTGTCGATGCCAGAGGGGGTAATCCAAATGTCCCCGTTATCATCCAGTATGCTCAGGTTGCCGCCCGATGTGGTGGTCAGTCCGCCTCTGTAAATGCGGTCCATCATCAGCACCAGTTGGTCGGCAGGGTGCAGCAGCTCAAAATCCATCCAAACATCTCCTCACACTTTTTGCCGCGGCATGTATTATCCGGACAAATCGCAACCAATAAGGTGCAATGGTCGAACTCTCGACCGTTTTCCCCATCCCGTGACATGTAGAAATACGAGGAAAGTTTAGCGGTTCCTGCCGGCAGTGCAGTTTTTATGCTATAAAATTCTTTTGCTTTTCAGGCATGCTTGCAGGCGGCATTGATGATTTGTTGCCGCGGGAGTTACAACCATAAGCGGGATGTAGTATACTCATCGTATGTATTGCGGGAGATTGATGGAATGAAAATTGAGGATATCGATACCCCACGGCTCCGCCTGCGCGGATATGAGGCTGCCGACGTGGCCTTTGCGATGAGCATCTGGAACGATCCCGAAATGGGCGAGTACCTGCCCGACCCTTCCCTTGAAAATGTGGACGATTCCTATCGCAAGCTGCTGGAAACGCTGGGCGACGATGAAACCTGCTGTTACCTGATTGCCGTATCCAAGGCCACCGGCAAAAAAATTGGCACCTGCAGCTTTATTCCCGAAAACGGCGTATACGATATCGCGTACTGCGTGCATCGGGATACCTGGAACCAGGGCTATGCAACGGAGATGGCGAAGGGGATGATCGACTATGCCAGGCGGCACGGTGCAACGAAGATCACCATCGATATCAACAAGGATAACGCAGCCTCCAACGCCATCGCCCGGAAACTGGGCTTTACGGTGACGGGTGAAAAATCCTACCTGAAAAAGGGAACGTCCCTTGCGTATACCGATTATCAATATGCGCTTGTGATCACGCCGTAATCCCATGATCCGTATAAAACAGGCGGCCGCATAAAATTGCGGCCGCCTTTGACAGGTAACTCGAAATGATTACTTCAGCATGTCCCTGGCCACGCTCACCACATGCTCCGCGGTGATGCCGAACTCCTTGAACAGGATGCCGGCGGGCGCGGAAGCGCCGTAGTGGTCCACGCATACGGCAGCGCCGTCCAGGCCGGTGTACTTATACCAAGGCTGCGAGCAGGCGGCCTCCATGGCGATGCGGGCGCGCACAGCATTGGGCAGCACGGTTTCTTTATATGCGGCGGGCTGCGCTTCGTACAGCTCCATGCTCGGCATGGAGATCACGCGGGCGTCGATGCCGTCGGCCCACAAGGTTTGCTGGGCCTCCATCAGCGGCTCAACTTCGCTGCCACTGCCGATGAGGAGCAGCTGCGGGGTGGCCTTCTTGCTGTCGGAAAGGACGTAGCCGCCCTTGCAGGCTACCTCGCCGCGGCCCTTTTGCAGCTTGAGGTTCTGGCGGGTGAGCACCAGGCACACGGGCTTGCCGTCCTTCACGGCGGTCAGCCATCCGGCGGCGGTTTCGGGGCCGTCGGCCGGGCGGAACACGGTCAGCTCAGGGATGGCGCGCAGGCCGGCCAGCTGCTCGATGGGCTGGTGGGTGGGGCCGTCTTCGCCGACACCGATGGAGTCATGCGTGAGCACATAGGTCACGGGCAGATGCATCATGGCGGACAGGCGGATGGCGTACTTCATGTAATCGGAGAACACGAAGAACGTGGCGCAGTACACCTTCAAGCCGCCGTGCAGCGCAATGCCGTTGCAAATTGCGCCCATGGCATGCTCGCGTACGCCGAAGTGCAGGTTGCGGCCGGCACGGTTTTGGGCGCTGTAGTCGCCGCCGTTCTTGATCAGGGTCTTGGTGGACGGGGCCAGATCGGCTGAGCCGCCGACGAGGTTGGGCAGCAGCTTTGCCAGGCGGTTGATAACCACGTTGGAGGTGTTGCGGGTCGCCATGCTTTCGGGAAAATCCCAATACTCCGGTGATGCCGCGACGTCCACGGGCAGCTCTTTGGCAAACCAGGTATCCCACTCCCCGGCCAGATCGGCATATTCCTTTTTGTAGGCTTCAAACAGCTTGTTCCATTCGGCTTCCTTTGCCGCGCCCTGCTGGGCTACCGCCTTGAGGTGCTCGTATACCTCCGGCAGTACGGCAAAGCTTTCGGCAGGCATGCCCAGCTCCGCCTTGGCGGCGGCCAGGTTATCCGCGCCCAACGGCTCGCCGTGCGCGCTGGAGGTGCCCTGCTTGGCGGGGCAGCCGTAGCCGATGGTGGTGGGCACCACGATCAGCGAGGGACGGTCGTCCGCCTTGGCGGCTTCCAGCGCCGTGTGGATCTGCTCAATATTATTGCCGTTTTCCACGTGCTGTACGTGCCAGCCGTAGGCTTCAAAGCGCTTGCCGACGTCCTCGCGGAACGCGATATCGGTAGAGCCTTCAATGGAAATTTCGTTATCATCATACAGCAAGATCAGCTTGCCCAGCTTCATGGTGCCGGCCAGCGAGCACGCCTCGGAAGAAATGCCCTCCATCATGCAGCCGTCGCCGCAGAAGCAGTAGGTGTAGTGGTCCACCACCGGATAGCCCTCGCGGTTGAACTTCGCGGCCAGCATGGTTTCGGCGATCGCAAAGCCTACGGAGTTGGCGACGCCCTGCCCCAGCGGGCCGGTGGTGGTTTCCACGCCGACGGTCAGACCGTGCTCGGGATGGCCGGGCGTTTTGGACTGCCATTGACGGAACCGCTTGAGCTCGTCCATCGGCAGGCCGTAGCCGAACAGATGTAAAAGCGAATAGATCAGCGCGCTGGCATGGCCGGAGGACAACACAAAGCGGTCGCGGTTGCTCCACGCGGGATCGGCGGGATTATGATTCATCACTTCTGCCCACAGCGCATAGGCCATGGGCGCCATGCCCATAGGCGCGCCGGGGTGTCCGCTGTTGGCTTGCTGCACCATATCGGCAGATAAAACGCGGATGGTGTTCACTGTTTTTTCCTGAATGTTCATGTTCACAGTTCCTCCTCATCAAGGTTGCTTTATTTTACCACGCGGAGGCTCCGGTTTTTACAGTGCCTCACCGGGCATCGCGAAGAATTTTGCGCCATCCATAAGGATAAACTATTTGTCGCTGTTGTGCAAGATTACCGGCGCGATTCTTCATAAAAGTTGTCTGTTTCGCACCTGACCCATACAAGGGAAACGCTTGTCGGCAGGCAATCCCTTTTCAATCCCGTCCGTTCATGCTATCATGAACGCATCCAGCAGTTTATTCTATATAAAACGCCACATACCGCAGATGAGGAGATGCCCTATGGATCAGCAGACGATCAATCAGGTGGACGCCCTGCTTGGCGCGGCGCATGCCGACGGCCGCCATACGCTTTACGAGCACGAGGTATACGAGCTGCTCAGGCTCATTGGATTTGAAATTCCCGTATACCGGTTTGTGCAAACCGTTGAAGAGGTAACCGACGCGCTGATCGCGCCGTTTGGCGGCAAGGACATCATGGTGAAAATCGTGTCGCGCGACCTGGCGCACAACCAGCGCTACGGCGGCGTGCAGAAGGTGAGCATTGCTGATCCGCTGTTTATCCAGTATGTATTAAGCCATATGCGCAGCGAGGTGCTCGGCCACTTTGCGCAGGAACACAAGCCGCGCATCGACGGTTATTTGCTCATCGAGTTCATCCACTTTTCCCAGACCATCGGCGAGGAGGTGATGATGGGCTTTCAGGATGATCCCGCCTTTGGCACGGTGGTCACGATCTCCAAGGGCGGCGACGACGCGGAGTTTTTCGCCAAGTATTACGATCCGGCCAACCTGCTGCTGGCGCCCATCACGCTGGACGATGCGCATAATCTGCTAAACCACCTCAACATCCGCCATAAATATCTGGAGATGGGCAAACCCGAGCGGCTGGACCAGATGGCGGTCGCGGCGACAAGGCTGTCCGAGCTGGGGCTGCAGTACTCGGCGTTTACGCGCCCCTGTCCGGCGTTCTGCTTCAAAACACTGGACCTGAACCCCATTGTGTTTTCCAGGGACGGGCGCTTTGTGGCGGTGGACGGCTTTGCCGAGTTTGCGCCCCTGCGGGCGGACGGCGGCGAAAGCATGCAGCCCAATCTGGACGGCCTGAAGCGGTTCTTCGAGCCGCGGGGCATTGTGGTGGCGGGCGTATCGGCCGATGCGGGCAAGCACAGCATGGCCCGCAGCATTGTGACCTTGCTGATGGACCTGGGGCGCGACGATATCCTGTGCGTCAACCCCAAGGGCGGCGAAACGGTTATCGGCGGGCGTACGTTCCGCCTGTACCGCAGCATTGACGAAATTGAGGTGCCGTACGATCTGCTGGTGTATGCCGCGCCGGGGCCGTACTCTATTCCGTTTGTGGATCAGGTGCCGGGCGGCAAAAGCGTCATCCTGATCTCCGGTATTCCGGCGGATATGGATTATTACGGATTCGCACGCGAGATCACCCGCGTGCGCAAGCCCGATGTGCGCGTGATGGGCCCCAACTGCATGGGCGTGTTTGCCGCCCCGCGCGACGGCAGACGCGGCATCAACACGCTGTTTGTGGAGGAGGACCGCTTTTCCATCCCGCTGGAGGAGCGCAGCAACGCCGTGCTGCTGACCCAAAGCGGCGCGCTGAGCATTACCTTTATCGAGCGTAACCAGCAAACGGCCATTTTCCGCACCATTGTCAGCTTTGGCAACAAGGTGGATGTAAACATTCCCGACCTGACGGCGTACTTCGATCAGGATCCCAAAACCGATGTGATCTCCATTTACATCGAAGGCGTGAACACGGGCGAAGGCCGGCAGTTTTTCAACATTCTGCGGCAGGCGCGCAAGCCCGTGATCGTGTACAAGGGCGGCCGCACCGAGGCGGGCGCGAAAGCCGCGGCCTCCCACACGGCGGCGATGAGCGGCAGCTACGAGGTATTCCGCGCCGCCTGCCTGCAGGGCGGGTGTATCCTAACCGAAGAGCTGGACGATTTTTATAACTATACCAAGACCTTTGCGGTGCTGGCGCATTGTCCGGCGCGCGGCTGCCGCGTGGCGGGCGTGGTCAATGCCGGCCTGGAGGCCACCATGAGCGCGGATATCTTAAACGAGCTCGTGCCCGCCGCCTTTACGCCCGAAACCGCGGCAGCGCTTAAGGCCATCAATACCAACGCGCTGGTGAACGTGGATACGCCGTTCCTCGACCTGACGCCCATGGCCGACGACACGCAGTACACGCGGTTTATCGAAACGGCGCTGGCCGATCCCAATGTAGACTGCCTGTTTGTGGGCATTGTGCCGCATGTGGATACGCTTAAGACCGTGGAAGAAAACTACCTTGATGACGACGCGCTGGGCCCGCTGCTGGTGCAGGTCTTGCGCAAAACCCAAAAGCCCGTCGTCGTCTCCGTCAACGCCGGCCGCCATTATCAGGCGCTGGTGCGTTACCTGGAGGAAAACGGCCTGCCCGTCTTCAGCGATATCCGCTCCGCCATCCGCAGCCTGGATGCCTTTGCCGCCTACTGGAGCCGGAGGACGGGGGAGCAGCGGATTGATAGCAATAAATAGAGCCTGGCATATTTCACCGCATAAAAAATAGCATTGCAAACCTTATATGATTTGCAATGCTATTTTTTATGTGGTTGCTTTTTTATAACGAAACCAAGGAAATATTGAAACGACCATTTTGCTTGAAGTATCCTAACGGGAAGGATACCTCATCATCCTTGTGCATTGTATGCCATTGTTCCGCCAATTCTTTCAATTCTTCCGCTGTAATTAACAAAATTAGCGTATCGCTGCTCATAGTGTACTTAACGCATTCTTTTGCCGAATCTTCAGTAAAAGCCGGGCCAATGACAAGGAAAATTGCAACCGGTTTTTCACTTTTACTGATATAGCGGTCAAATTGTTTGATGTGATCGGCAAGATTTACCGGTGATTCTTTGGATTTATTGTCCCACATAATCAGTTTATCTGAAAATGAAAGCATACCGTCGGGATGCTCTGTACCTTTTAGCATTAGAGGCTTGTTTTTAAAGAGTACTTCAAATATGTAATTTGTTGCCTCTTCGAATTTCCGTTCACATTCTAAGTCTTTTGAAATAATATTATTCTTCCTAAGCTCGTCCAGATTTCGCTCCGCTAAAGCAGTATAGAACTGATAGAACAAGGCTCGTTCGTCATCTTGCTCCATTGTAATTTGCTTTGCCTCGTCATAGTACGAAATAATCCTATCGATCAAATCGTTTTTTGAACCAGAGGTACATATTTTTAACGAGCTACACCATTCAGACAATGTCGCAAGATTTAGCCCATCACGGGGTGAATAACCACCGATCAAATTTTGTGCCATGACTCGTTCGACAATTAACTTCTGAAGTACAGGCAATGAAGACTGTTTGGGTATTTCTATTTCAGCTTTAGCAAGAATATCACATAAATAATTCTTGCTTTTTACATATTTAGCTTGAAGTAATTGATAATATGCGTATTCTTTTATATCCTTTGAAAAATATTGCCTTAGTTCGGTTACGATTTCTTCAGGAATAACGTCATAGTCTATCCCGGATGAATCTCTTACAGCGAATAGTAAACCTCTGTACTGCAGTTGCTTTCTTGCATTGGCAATTATATCTCTGGTATGAAGGACGTTCCCGGAATTCGGGAATTTTCCAAGCTTCGCCTCCAATAAGAAGTATTGATAATCTGTTATTTTCAGCTTTTCTTTAACTTTATTAAGTAGGTTTTGTTCATCAACTGAAATGAGATTGTTGTTTTGCCAAGCTGCCTCCAATATATAGGACAATGACAGTATATTGCTAGAAATCTTTTCAATCTCTGTTTCGTTTGCGTCATCTAGAATCTTTTGTTCCCATGCAATTACTTCATCCTCAAGTGATTTTTGCTTTTCCATAAAACCATCTTTGTTTAGTATAATATACTTAACGATAATCAGAAAAAGAATTCTAAGCTCTCTATTTTGATGCAGTTCGAAATATTGAATTACTTTTAGCAGATTT
>DAOPIR010000134.1:0-8198 GCA_035399245.1 Candidatus Limiplasma sp. | reverse complement strand
ATACCCAAACAGTACCAGCCATGGATTGACACAATTGGACTTGAGGGCGCAATCGCATTGTGCAAGAATTTCGGCGGGTCAGCACCTTACATCCCAACGCTTGACACTATGCAGTCTTTTGCCAGAAAGCGGCACATTCAGCGTGAATATGACGGCACCAACGTTACATTGCTGTCGAGGAAATATAGGGTATCCACCAGATGGGTGCAGCAGATTCTGGACGAACCGATGCCAGCGAGCATCATGAAAAGAGAGTAAAAGCGGCCCAAACGGCCGCTTTTCGTATTGCTGTTAAGCAATGAACGATAAGCGATTAACACATGACACAGGAGGATTAATACGGCCATGTTT
Organism: Candidatus Limiplasma sp.; assembly: GCA_035399245.1. Lineage (GTDB taxonomy): Bacteria > Bacillota > Clostridia > Christensenellales > Aristaeellaceae > CAXXOK01. The sequence continues at coordinate 7,847 of DAOPIR010000134.1, read as the reverse complement.
CAAATAGATAAGCTTTCGTGTAAAAAAGAAGTCGTTACCATGATTATTCGGGGCAGTGAGCTACCCGAGATAGTTAAAGCTATCACTCATCATGGCGAGAAGTGTTCCAAATCAGCGTTACATCGATATATTACCCATAAGCTCATTCACGGGCAAATAAACACTGATGGTTCCATAGAGGTAAGAGAAGGAGAAGGCCATCAGATTAGGACGATCAAATACCCTTCCGATCCGAATATTAACGCTGCTGTAACGCTCGAAATTCTGAGAGATAAATGAATTTATATGCATATTTTGGCCGATGGCTATTTTGCATTTACTTTAACTTTTTTTGTTTTTTACTCTAACAATTTTTGTTCGTGCACAGATATCCTCCGCCCACATCATGTAATTCATAAAAGGAAGATAGGGGTCCATATGGTCTACGGCGATGTCTCCCGAAACAGGGTTTGGCATACGGTCGGGATTATACATGCGGTTGAACGGAATGGGGGGCGCTAACGGCGGATGCGGCCCGATAAAGGATACAAACCCATAGTAGGGACGCCCGTCGTCTGCCTCGATTTGCTCCACCGCCCGGTCGGATGCCCAGGCTTCCACCGTCAGCTCGGCAGGCAGCGGGCTCATCTGCGGCACATAATACATGTCGGTTCGCTCCCCGTGCAGCTGCTCCAAAAACCGGAATTCGGGATGCTCCTGCGCGATGAAGTTCGCATAGGCGTCGCGCTTGCGCTGGTCGTCGGTTGCCCAGGTTTCTTCGCTGTGCAGCTGTACGTCATACCCTAGCTCCTCGTCCCACGGCACGGTATGAAATTTGCCGATGCCGAACGTACGGTACCCCAGCCGGTTCATCGTACGCGGCAGATATTCCCCGCATCGCTCTTCCATGGTTTTTGCCTGGCCGTCAGCAAGGGTAATACCGGCGTTGCTGTAGCAGGCGGTGTGGTACGGCTCGCGGCCGGTACGGATTACATATCGCGCCGGTATGCAGACTGGGCAGGAGGAATACGTATTGGTGCACGCCAGCCCGCGCTTTACCAGGCGGTCGAAGTTCGGTGTACGGATTTCCGTGTTGCCCAGCACCGCAATCGTGTCCGCCCGCATCTGATCGCACATGATTAGTAGAATGTTGGGTTTGTTCATAAGCAGCTCCTTATGGTCGGTTTGTATGCCGTATTCATTTTTTGTGACGGATCATTCATCCTTAGCCTACGGCGGCTGCAAGGGAAAGTATATCAGGATTCTTATATTTGTTTTTAAATATCAGGCAGATAGAGATAATTAATAAATCATGGATAAAATGATATCCTGTTCAAAATCACCGAACTGCTTACCGAAAATGTTAAAGCCGCCCACGTGCTCGGCGCCCGGCTTGTTGCCGATCCGTATAGCGATTGGCGTTTCGTTGGATAAGTGCAAATCCCGCAAGCTTACGGCGGAAGAAGGATTGGAGTTGATCAGCGTTCCCTCCGGTGTAACCTCCAGGGTCATCAGCTTTCCGTATTGCGTAACGCCGTTGCCCCACCATTCGGGGTTCAGGCGGCCGCGCCTTGCGCCATAATCGCCCGCACTGCGCCAGGTGCCGCAATCCAGCCCATTCATCCAAACGGTTATATCGGAGCACCAATTTTCCTTGTAATTGGGGGCTTCGGAGCAGACTTCGAACGAAAGAATCAATCGTTTCAGCGCAATGCTGGCACTGAGGAAGTTGGGGAATTTATATTCAACATATCCGCTGGAAGTCCACAGTATCTGTGCGTTGATACGCCCGGGCAGGTAAAAATCGTTGGGGCTGTCGCCATAGCCGATCATTTTTGTGGATGAGGCAAGGCCGCAGGTGGGGCTGGTAAGGCAATCGGTATAACAGCCGATGGGCATGGAGATGCTCTTGATTTTGTTGATATTGGGGTCGTTGCCGGACAGATGAATGTTAATGAAATCATGTTTGCGGCTGCATAGCTTCATAGAGCCACGACTTCCGGGCTGAATTTTGGTGTTGATGATATCGGCAGCTTCCAGCGTGCGAATGTGCAGCGCTGCAGTGGATGCCGGTATATGCAGTTTCTCCGCAATTTCCTTAACGTTGTAACTGTTATAGTAAAGCAACTTGAGAATTTGTATTCTGGCAGGGGAGGATAACGCGGTACCGACACTGCACAGTTTTTCTTCATCCTCTGCATTAAGCTCCAGTATTTTTGCCATGTGGGAAACCCCCTTTGCATACAACTAGCGGACTGTTTGTCCATTTTTGATTTCATAGTACTGATTATAGCATATTATGGATAAAATGCAATGAAATAAAAACAATATATATGTTTATAATAATCAATATATTTCAAAAATGGCTAAAATAACTGAAAATATTGACATTATTCATTAATATAGCTATACTAATCTTGAAAATAGAAACAAAGATATTGTTTTGATTGCAAATAACATGTATGGCAACACATGGTGAAATGCGGCGGTATGTTGGTTATAACGTCAATGGCGGGGGAAAGCTATATAGGCGCCGTAGCTTTTGGCTGAACATTGACTGGTTATAAATGCTTATTGTCCGGGAAACAAGGATAAGAATGGAGGAAAAAACCATGAAAAGAAAAATGTTGGCAGTACTTCTAGCGGTATCAATGCTGGTAAGCTTTATGCCCCTTTGCAGCGGCCTGGCAGAAGATGCTTCCGTGAAGGATCTTGGCGGGATAACGCTGGAAGTTGCGGTAACCTACACGGGGGAGCAAGCGGCTGTGTTTGAGCAGGTCGCGGCGGATTTTGAAGCGGAGTACAACTGCAAAGTTAATCTTGACGAGTATGGCGACGACTATGAAAACACAATGAAAACCAGGATGGCGGCAAATGATCTGCCGGATGTGTGGCAGACGCATGGATGGTCGCTGCTGCGCTATCAGGAATACCTGATGGATTTAAGCGATCAGGATTGGATTTCCGACTATGATGCTTCGGCACTGGGTGTAATTCAGGATACGGACGGAAGCATCTATGTTCTGATGATTTCCGAACTGATTAACGGTACGCTGGTGGATTTGGATGTTTGTGATGCCGCCGGCGTGGATCCCTACAGCATTAAGACATGGGATGATTTCACGGCGGCTTGCGCAAAGGTAAAGGAAGCCGGATACACACCGGTTGCTTCCACGGTTAATGCCGGGCTGTTGGCAAACCTGGCCGGCACTTGGGTAAGCTATGAAGGTGAACTGGCGGAAGATTCCGAGGCAATGCTCAACGGCACGTGGGATTGGAGCAGCTTTAAGCCGCTGCTTGAAACCTATGCAAACTGGATTGGGTCCGGCTACTTCTTTGAGGATGCGGAAACGCTGAGCGATTCGGACTTTGTGGAACGCTTTGCCAGCGACAAGGCAGCCTTCTGTATCGGCAACGATCCGGTAGTGTTCGTTAACTGCCGTATCCTGAACCCTGACGGCAACTTTGCGCTTTTGCCGCATTTTGCATCCCAAACCGGCGGCGTTGAGTTTATCGGCATCGGCGAAGGCGATACGTTTGGCATCTGGAAAGATACCGATAACGAAGAAGCGGCAAAGATTTTCCTTGACTATCTGGCGCAGGCGGACGTGGCACTGACGATCAACAATTCCACCGGCATGATCAGCTGCCTGCAATCCAGCATGGCCCTTGACGACAGCTATGGTCTGAGCGTGTTTGAGACGATGAAGGAAAAATGCGCAGACGATACCATCTTCTATGAAAACCTGTGGGACCGTCAGTATATGCCCTCTGGAATGTGGCCGATCTTCGCCAATGCGGCAAGCATGCTGTTTGCGGATTATTCCGAGGATGGCATCCAAAGTGCCCTGGATTACCTATCCGAAAACTACGTTGATCTGTACGAGGCTGCACAATAGCACACCGGTATAAACGCTTCACGGCCACCCGAACGGTACAAATCATGTTCGGTAAGTGTATGTGCGATTGACGCAATATCCAATGGCAGAGGCCGGCGTTTGGCTGCCGGCCTCTGCTTTCGCAAAGGGGAGGGTTGACATGAGAAGCAGAAAATATGTGTATTATTGCCTGACGATTCCGGCGCTTTTACTCATGGCCGCATTTATCGCTTTGCCGCTGGGAAACTCTGTCAGGCTGTCATTTTATAAATGGAATGGTTATTCCCAGCATATGCGTTGGGTCGGACTGAATAATTTTATCAAGATTGCAAGCGATCAATATTTTCTAAGGACGGTTGGCAATACGCTGATTTATGGTATCGGTTCAACCATTTTGCAAAATGTTACGGGGCTGATGGCCGCACTTTTCCTGAATAAACGGTTTGCCGGCAGGAACTCGGTGCGTGTGATCCTGTATATGCCGATTATGATTTCGGGCTTCATTATGGGGCAGATTTTGTATTATTTCGTGCAATATGACGGCGGTGTATTCAACGAAATCCTACAGATGTTCGGCGGACAGAATGTTTATTGGATGGGCACGGGCCTTTCGGCAACGGCGATTATCACGTTGGTCAACTCGTGGCAGTATATGGGCATTAGCATGCTGATCTATCTGGCCGGCCTGCAGAATATCCCCGTAATGTATCGCGAGGCGGCGCGTTTGGACGGAGCCGGCGTATGGAAGGAATTTACCAATGTTACGCTGCCGCTGCTGATCCCCGCGATCACGACGGCCGTTATCCTCAATCTAATCGGTGGGCTGAAACTGTACGACGTGATCGTATCCATGTCAAACGGCGGACCCAACAGGGCGTCCATGTCGCTTTCGTTTTACATCTCGGTGCTTTACTTTAACGATGCGAAGGCCGGCTATTCATCGGCTTTGGGTATTGTAACCTTCCTGATCATTATGGTGCTTTCGTGGGGAACGAGCGCATGGCTGCATAAAAAGGAGGTTGAATACTGATGCAGACCGGAATAAAGGCAAAGAAAACCGTCGCGGGAATTGCGCTATTGACGCGCAAACCTCATCAATATAGTTCCGGCCGCCGCACAAAGGCATGGCACTATATTGTTGCGGCGCTGCTGGTGCTGCTGTATCTGCTGCCGATTTATGTGATGCTTAACCTGTCGTTTCGGGAAATAACGGATATTGGTTCCCGACTGGCCTTGCCGAAAAAGTGGGTAACGTATAATTATACCCAAGTGCTGGGCGGCAGTGAGATTTGGATCGGCTTTGTCAATTCCATCATTATTGTTATGGAAACGGTAGCGGTGCAAATTGTTGCGTCGGCGTTGGGCGCCTATGGCCTGGTGAGAGGCGGCGGCTGGATATCCAGAGCGCTGGGGTCGCTGAATATGGGGATTATGATGATCCCGGGGACCGTTTTGCTGGTTGGCACCTATTCCCTGATGGCAAAGGTGCATATGATCAACAATCTTTTAGGGCTCTCCCTGCTTTCGGCTGCGGGCGGCATTCCGGCGACGATGTATATGTATATGAATTTCATCGCGGCTATTCCGCGGGCGCTGGATGAAGCCGCTGAAATCGACGGCGCGGGCGTGCTGAAAACATTTTTTATCATTATTCTGCCGCTGCTCAAAGCGGTTACGGTTACCCAGATAATCCTCACGGCAACAGCCAGCTGGAATAACTACCTGATGCCGATGTATTTGCTGACGAAAAAATCCAAATACACCATCATTCTCGTCATCAAGCAAGCTTTCAATTCCAACAACGGCCTGGGTAATCTTCCGCAGGCCTGTGCGACCTGCGTGCTCGGCTTGCTGCCGGTTATTGTGCTGTATCTTTTCCTGCAGCGCTATATCATCGAGGGCCAAATCGGAAGCTCAATCAAATAATCGGGAGAAACGCATAATTAATGACCATGTGTTGGCTGGGCACCGGCTTATGGCGGGCGGCTGCATTGCGTTTTTTCCTACGGAAAGGGTAATATTCATGAAGCTTTATCAGCGAAAAGAGAACGATCCATCGCCGATAGCACAGGCGGATCCTTATATTTTGAAGGCAAAGGACGGACGCTATTACGTTTATACAAGCGGAGGATACCTGATCAGCAGCGATCAGCTTTTCAGCGGCTGGCAGTACCATGGCGTTTGTCTGGATATGCCGGATCAGAAAATGTGCTGGGCTCCCTGTGTGGTGGAATGGGATGAACAATATATGATGTACTACTCCAGCCTGGATCAGGATAGCAACGATCCGCACAATCAAAGGCTGCGGGTTGCCCAGGCAGAATCTTCCCGGGGGCCGTTTCATTATGTAAAGGACTTGCTGCCGCCGTTTTCCATTGATCCGCATATGGTTCAAAATGCATCCGGCCTTTACATGTTCTATAGCGGCAACGATTATATGGCCAAGCGGGCGGGAACGCTGATCCTGTGCGATAAAATGACAAACCCCTATACGCTGGAAGGAAACCCCGTTTGTGTTGCGCGGCCTACGCTGGATGAGGAGATCTTTGAAAAAAACCGCTTTGGCAACCACAAAAACTGGCATACGGTAGAAGGCGCCTTCTATTTTCATAAAGACAATACGCATTTTTTAATGTATTCCGGAGCCTGCTATCAAAACCAGTCGTATTATATTGGCTATTATACGGCGCACGGTACGCAGGATGCCGACCTGCGAACGCTGCCATGGAAAAAATATCCCAATGAAAACACCTATTATTCCGTGATGAACAAGGCGAACGGTTTTGTAGAGGGCATGGGACATAACAGCGTCCTTTACGAAAACGGGAAATATTATATTATCTATCATGGGCGGGATATTGGCAGCCGCAGCGATACGCAGGACACGCGCTGTGCCAGAATTGATGAACTGATGGTAAACGGCGATAGGCTGTCAGCGGAAGTCACACCATAGTACCGCATGGTCCATCGATACCGGAACTAACAAAGAGCAGACGATCGTTGTATCCTTAAAAGGCTGCCGGCATGTTTTTTGCCGGAGCCTTTTCAATCAGATGATATTCCTTAAACCGTACGGTCCGCGCCACAATTTTGCCACAAACCGCGGTTACAGTATAACTGCGGCAAGGAAAGACCGCAAATGATTTTAAGGAGAGTATCAACATGAAACATACGATGAAAATCTTAGCGGTCGCCCTCGCGCTGGCCGTACTGCCTACCCTGTCCCTCGCACAGGACGCCTTTGGATCCGCCGCCGTGGACGGCACGCAGACCTACACACTGCAAGAGATGCTGACCTATGCCATGCAGGACGAATATATGGCCGAAGCGGAGTACATCGCCATTCAGGAAACGTTTGGCGTGAACAATCCGTACACCAATATCATTAAAGCGGAAGGCACCCACCAGTCCGAGCTCGCAGCGCTGTTTGAGAATTACGGCATCGAAGCCCCGGCAAACACCGCCGCGGATAACGTCGTCCTGCCCGCCACGCTGCAGGAGACCTACGAAACAGGCGTTGCCGCCGAGATCGCCAACATCGCGATGTACCAAACCTTCCTCGCCCAAAGCGATGTGCCCGACGATGTGCGCGCCGTGTTTGAGGACTTGATGAACGCCTCGCAGAGCCATCTGGACGCCTTTACCCGCAACGCGGAAAAGACCGGTACCGGTACCGGCAACGGCAAGGCTGACGGTACCCAGGCCAACCAATCGGAGCGCGGCAACCAGTCTGCGGATCAATCGGGCCGCGGCAGCGGCAATCAGAATGTATCCGGCAGCAATAGTGACTGTGACGGAGACTGCGACGGAGACTGTGACGCCGCACAGACCAGCCAGACCCAGCAGGGCAGGGGCGGCAAGAACCACAACTGATCGATAGTATATAGATACAACATCCGGTTTCCGCTGTGCGGAAACCGGATGTTTCAAAGTATCAAAAAGTGGCGATGCCACTTTTTTGAGGTTGCACTTCGGGCTTGTTCGCTTCGC
>DAOPIR010000133.1:0-8216 GCA_035399245.1 Candidatus Limiplasma sp. | reverse complement strand
AATCCGCGGTTATATATCCAAACAATGGAATACGCCTCTGCATTGCCGGTTTCGGTCCAGCTTGTCTTTAAGCAGTGTGCTTTATAGGTGCACCAATCCAGTATACCATACATGCCTGCGATGGAACACCGCAAGCATGTAACAAATCGTACCTGATATGCTGTAAGCGCGTATTGGCGCTGTAGATTGCCGATCCGTTTATGGCGTGATGGTAAACCCGTTTGCTGCCATATAAGCGATCAGCGTCTGGTTTTCGTCCAATATTTCCACCCGATACAAGCCCATCTTCGCGCCGCGTGCGATACACGACGCTTTGGCATAGAGCACCGATCCCTTTCCCGGCTTCAGGTAGGTAATATCGGCGCTGCGGTTGACCATTGAAGTGCCGTAGGCATTGGCCGCAACGGCAAACGCCGTATCCGCCAACGTATAGATCGCGCCTCCCTGTACAACGCCGTTGCCGTTGAGGTGCATCGTGGTAATCGGCATGGATAGCACGGCTCCGTCCGGCTCCAATGAATCGATATGGATTCCGCACAAACCGGTTGCAAAATAGTCCTTGTCAAAAAACGTTCTTGCTTCCTCCAATGTCATGTTTACTCTCCTAACAAACCACATTTTTCGCTATCGATTTTGCTCCGGTTCAGCAACACCGTTGCTCGGTTGGGATTGCTTTTCGGTCCGCATCCATCCGCAAAACAGCCACCCGCAGCCTATTCCCAGCAGCAGATCTCCAATGCTGGCAAACCCGCCGATGTATTTCAGCGGAATCAATATGACATCGCCCAAAAACCAAAACGGATCGGATGCGCTCGCAATTGTATAGCGGAAATAATCTCCGGATTCAATGCGGGCAATCGTCGCTGCCATCTCCGGCATATCCCTAGCATACGGTGCAACGGGCATCCGAAAGCCGAACAGTGCGATAACGAAGAAATTCAGCACACAGGCAACAAAGATTATCCAAACCGCTTTGCTTTTCCGGTTCAAAAAGCAAAAGATAAACAGCATCAGGTATTGCGCCGTAACCAATACCCAATGCCACTGTGCGATTGGCGTGGAAATCAGATTGCGCAGAAAAGGGGCCGCCGCTTCCAGCAAAAACGCTGCGATCGGCAGTCCCAATGCTCGTGTTGTATAGTTTTTCACATTTCGCAGCTTGCCGCCCAGTAAATAACCAACGGGGATGGACAGCACAATGAAAAGCGCGATGATCATACGGTCGTCTCTTGGCTTTGTGAAACCAGCTCTTCTCCCTGTTCTTCCAGGCACTCTTTCATTGCGCGAACAACATCGGGATGGAATTGCTTGCCGCTTTCCTTTTCCAAAATCGTCATTGCAACTTTGGTGGACATCGCGGCGCGGTAAGGACGGTCGCTCGTCATCGCGTCAAACGCATCGGCTACACCCAGAATGTAAGCTTCAAAGGATACTTGTGTATAGTCCAGCCCATCCGGATACCCATTGCCGTCATAGCGCTCATGGTGATGACGGATCATCTCGGCAATCTCATCCGAGATGCCGACGCGCTTGACTGTCTCCACGCCAATCAGTGGGTGCTCCTGAATACGCTTATGCTCTTCCGGCGTCAAGCGGCCAGGTTTTTGCAGGATAGTATCTTCAATACCGATTTTCCCGATATCGTGCAAAAGTGCGGCCACTTCGATTTCTTTGATTTTTGCGTTGGAAAAGTGCAGCTGCTTTGCGATCTGTACGGAAAACGCGCTCACCCTGCGCGAATGGCCTTCCGTATAATGGTCTTTTGCTTCCATCGAAGATACAAACGCTTCAATTAAGCGCATATGCTGTACTTGCGATTCGATGTACAGCGCCCACGCATAACGCGCCAGCAGCAGCGGGAACAGCATGATCATGGCAATCCAGTGTCCGCCGTCCATATTGAACAGCCACGCCAGCAACACGCCCAGCGGCATCGCAAACAATACATTGGGTAGGATGTTTTTGATAGTGTCGTAAGCATCGCTGATTTTCATCTTCTTGTCTAAAACAAAAAAGATCATAATGATGATGCTGTTCAGTAAAAACGCGATGGCCGTAAACAGTGCCGCCGGCAGCAGCACACGCGGAAGCATTTCCCCCTGAAAGCCCGCTGTGCCAAAGAGAAGAATACCGGGCACATAGATGGCAATCATCAGGTTCGCCGTATTGAATGCGGTTTTGATAAACGGCGTATTGAGAATATGATGATATTCGTTTTTCAGCTTTTTAACCACAAACAACGAACTGATAAAATACACGACCATTGCGGCAAACGGCCCTTTGACAATAACGGCCGCCAAAATACTGATAATAGAAATATCCAGCGCTTGCTGTTTGGCAGAAATGACAATCGGGAGCGAGCAGCACAGTACGCATAGAATAATCAGGCATACCATCTGCTGGATTTCCAGCCAAAGGTTGGATAGATCAACCGACAAACAATACTGGTAACCCGCGTACGCCAAAAGAGCCAAACCACAAAGCGTGATAAAACCCAAATAAACCTTCGCTCTTTTGGTCACTGTCGATCACCTCGTATATCAAGGCATAAAAAAGGAATGAAAACAGGTCTGTCATACCCGGACTTGCTACCTAAAAGTGTTTCTTGGGGTAAACAAGTTTGTTGTCGTTTAGATCCAAGTAATAAAAGCGCCACAAGACAGAACCAGGGCTACCAATGCGCTAACGGCCATGACGATCTTTTTCACGGATATAGCCTCCTTTGAGTGGCTCCGGCCATTCTCTGTTAGACCAGGCTATTTCCGCTTCGCTATGCTATCAGGCACAAGCAGACCTGTTTTCAACTAGATTCTTGCGCTATAAAGGTCAGCTTCCTGTTTATAGCGGACAGGGTGGATTTGATGACGGTTTGCGTTTCATCATGGTTGTATGTTGCACTGCCAACCAGCATCGTGGCAGTATCCGGTCCCGCGCATTCAATGGCGGTAAGCGCTACGCGCGCGCCGGCTATCTGGATTTCCTCTACTGAAAGAAGAATGAATATATTGCGCATTCCAAAGAAGCTGTGTATCGCCTCGAGCGTTGCGATGGACGCCGCCCGCGTACGCTGTGCAAACGTATTGCCGCAGGAATAGGAGCCTTCGTACTCCTGATCCCCAAACCGTAAGGTGACCGTGATGGTATATTGACGGCTTTGCACTTTTTGCGAAACACTGGAAATATAAAAGCGAACTCCGGATTCCCGCGGGGCGGGAATTTCTTCCGTTTCCGCTTCCGGCTCCTGCTTAAAGCTTGGGTCGGACGGAATTTGTGCGATGCTGATAATCCGGTGATCAATACGTACATCAAAAGCGCTGGCTAATGCAGACTGCACATCCCTGGCAATTTGCTTGGGATTGCGGTTCTGGCTGCCCAGTATATGGATTTCTCTGATGGTTCCATCCTCTGCGATATCAACGTTGGCAGCGAAGACACCGGTAAGGTTGGACAGCAGATCTCGATACCGTTCTCTCTGGTTATCGATTTTCACTTGAGACTCTTCCATAATAATCTCCTTGTGTCTTTCGATGTATGTTAACAACTCACTGAAATATATTATAGTGTATTGTTTCATAAATTGCAACAGATATATTCAAAATAATTATTTATACATAAGGGATATGTCGTTCCTCCAGTGCATATTCCCATTGCATATGTTGCGTCATCTGTTGCGATATTATTTCGTATTTGTTACGCATGTATACTGTATGTTAAGCATGTAAACGTTTGATAGTATCGATCATCCGTGTATTCATCAGATTTTTTGGATAAAGCAAAGGTAGAACGCAATAATTTTCAGGAGTGTTTCCATGGGGATTCGTTCATTATGACCATGGATCGTTTTTCTGATTTCAGAAGGCATTTCCATCGGGCAGAAACGATACACCCGATCAGAAATCCGCGCATAATGCCGCGAATCGGACGCCGCCATCATCAGATACGGCGTTACGATCACGCCCGGCCATGTTTGGCGCACCGCTTCTTTGAGTGTATCCCACGCCGCGCCTTCCGTGAGGGAGTAGGGCGATGGCGGGGTAGGCGTAACGATATCGATCTGTATCTGATCGTTTGCGATAATTTTTTGAAATTCCTGCGCTGCCTGCTCCGGCGTTTGGTTGAGCAGCCGCACATCCGCTCCGGCAAACACCGTCGGCGGGATCACGTTCCATGCGGTGCCGCCTTCCATCTTGGTAAAAGCGCAGGTGGTGCGCATCAGGGCGTTGAATTCCCCGCCCATGCGTTTCCCCAGTACAAACAGCAGGGGCTTGAAGCACCACAGATTGGCAAAAATCAGCCGCATGCCAAAGCCCGCATAGCGCCCCAGAGTGTTAAATAAATCGGCAACCGGCGGAACCATCTCCGCTTTGAACGGATGGTTTTCGATTTTGCAAATCGCCTTTGCCATTCTGCCCACAGGTGTGTGCGGCGCCGGGGAGGATGCATGCCCGCCCGCCCCGCGCAAGGTAAACGCAAAGTTCGTATGTCCTTTCTCCCCTGTGCCTATCACGGCCGCCGGTGTGGATACGCCCGGGAAGACGTGATTGACGATCGCGCCGCCCTCATCCAGCACATTCGGGCTGATGCCCTGCTGATCAAACCATTTCACGATCGCCTGCGCAGACTTGCCTTCCAGCTCTTCGTCCCCGCCAAAGCAAAGGTAAATATCGTTTTGCGGTGTAAACCCCTGTTCCAACAAGGTTTCCACCGCTTCCATCACGCCCAGCAGCGTGCACTTGGTATCCACCGTGCCGCGCCCCCATACGGCGCCGTCTTTAATCACCGCGTCAAAAGGGTTTTCCGTCCACTGGTCTTCTTCCACCGGCACAACATCATAGTGTGCCATCAGCACCCACGGGTGCCGGGCACTGTTGCCTTTCCAATGGTAAACTATGCCGGCCGGCTCGATGCAATGCTTTTCACAGTTGGCCGCGATCTGCGGATACCGTTCATCCAGCAGCACGCGGAATTTTTCAAATTCCGCCTCATCCTTCAGTGCGGGGTCATCATAGGATATCGTACGGCAGCGGATCATCTGCCGGAAGGTTTCCACTGCGCGCGTTTCGTTTATCGCTGTTGCCGCGGCGTAAGCCACTTGTTTTTCTCTGGGCCGGAATAAAAGGGCACGGATCACGAGCACCAGAATCAATAGCAGAAGAGACCCCAAAACGTACAGCATATGTCAATCCCCTATTCTCAAACAGTTTTATTTACGGTTTATCTGCGTAATATTTTGCTGAAATACAGCACCAAATCATCGTCGTTCCTGCAGGTTTGATAAGGCGGCAGGATACTGTTTTGATACCACACGCCCGAACCGTCCGGTATATAGCCGCGTTTCACATACATCCGCTGGGCCGAGCCGTAATCCGTATACAGTCCTACCCCGATGGAAACCGCATCGGCCATGGCAGCGGCTTGCGTTTCCACCGCATCCATCAGTAAGCTCCCAATGCCCTGGCGGCGGTATCGGATCAGAACGTTGAAATCCATGATTTCCGGAATATTCTTTTCGGCAAACGGGCCTGACAAGGCCTTAGGCAGCAGCGTAACATAGCCCGCAAACCGATGGTCACATTCGGCAATCAGCACGCACCGCGATCCTTCTGTCTGCTGCCGGTAATACGCCGCAAACTGCTCCGCCGGCTTATTCCAACTTTGCAGGCGAAAGCCTTCGGCGATTCGCGGAATATCACGCTTTTCCATGGTTCGAATCAGAATTCTTTGATCCTGATCATAGATGCCATCCCCATGTTCCATTGTCTATTCCCCTACAGCAGATTTTTCTGATACAGTACGCGCGATACCCCAATGGCAATCGCCGCGCCCACCGGCACCAGAATCCCCACCGAGCTTGCCAGCGACGGTACCAGCACAAACAGCGTCACCATAAAAATGAGCGGTGCGATGGCGATTTTCCAGCTTTTGGTGATAAACACCACGCCCAGCCCGCCAAACAACGCCGGAAGGATGTTGTCAAACGCAGGCTGCAGGGTTTCGGACTCGATCAGCGGCTGAATTTGCGCAATCAGCAGCACACCCAGTGCAATAATGCCCATCGTCACGAAGGAAGAGACCGCGATCGCAATCGTAGACAGCACTTCCGCCTCCTCCGTTCCCTGCTTGACATCCGCCGCCTGCAGGGCGTTTAGCACACACGGCACCTTCAGGTTCGTCAGATTGCCGGTGATAAATGCCAGATACGTGCCGCCCGCGCCAAGCATCGGCGTAAAGGTAAGCACTTCAATCGCACCTACCGTCCAAAAGATCGGTACAACGCCCAAAAGTCCACGCCACAATCCGTTCATATCCGGCAGCACCTGATAATACAAGCCGATGGAAACCGGAACCAGCAATAACAGCACAATCACCGTCAGCACCCAAAAACGGCCGAAGCGATGCGTATTTTCATTGTAATTCATGTTCAGCCCTCCTATACCAGTGTGTTGACAAGGTTTGTAATGGGAATGGACAGCGCCATGCTCCCCAGCATGGAAATCGGCAAGGCGTAGTCTGAAAGCCATTTCCATTTGAGCAGCTTCATCAACAGGCCGCACAAGGCCATAATCAGCATCGCCGCCAGCATGACAAACACGGGGATCCATCCCGATAGCCCTTCGCTGACACCGGAAAACACCATGCCAAGAAACGCCGAAATCATGCCCAGAAACAGGCTGGTGGTCAGGATTTCGCTCCATTTTTGATCCTTCGTACGGATTTTAGTTATCCCTCTTTCGATCCGCTTTGTCAGCAGCACCACGAGAATCAGGCTCATCATAATGCCGATGGTCATTACCCAAACAACCGTCAGATACGCGCTTGCATCCGTAATTAAGCTGCCAAGCGAAAGTCCCAGCGCACTTGTTGCCGAGGCTGCGGCGGCCGTTTCGTACGTAATCGCGCCGATGACAGATAATCGCAGCCACGGCAACGGAAGCCCCAGCGATTTGGACAGCGCAATCACACCGATCAGAATGGACACAGCGGGCGCGACCGTATAGATCGCGCTGGAAATCACTGTTTTGCGAAGCGTTGCCGCCGAAATACCGATCACCTTTGCGCGTTTCCACGCCCGCAGAAGAAAGAATACGGATTGACCGACGATGACCAAAATCACAATCGCGGTTATCGTGTATAAGAAGGAACTGTTTGGGTTGAACATGGGAGCCCTCCTTTATGTCTGCTTTTTCCTTGTTCTATGTATACCATATAATGGATAATCTGAAAAGAGACAATCCTGCATTCAAATAGCCTAGCCTATAATATTCATCACAAAAGGCGACCGCGCCATGCAATCGCCTTATAAATACCGTTTAAGCATCGGTATTCGTGTGTCTATTTGATGGAGCCTTCCACCATGCCTTTGATAATGTAGCGCTGCGCAAAGATAAACAGGATGATGATCGGCAGCATAGCCAGCAGCGTGGAGGTCAGGATCAGGTCCCATTGCTTGACGTAGGAACCGACGAAATTCATCACCGCCAGCGGAATGGTCTGCACATCACCGGTTGTGCCAAGCACCAGCAGCGGCAGCAGGAAATCGTTCCAAATCCATATGCCGTTGAGGATCAGCACCGTGATAAACGGGGGCTGCAGAAGCGGCAGTACGATGGTAAAGAAGGTACGTGCCTGGCTGCATCCGTCAATGGTAGCAGCCTCTTCCAATTCCAGCGGCACGCTCTTGATGAACCCATGCAGGATGAAGATGGACATGGAGCAGCCAAAGCCCAGATATGCAAACACAATGCCCTGGAACGTTCCCAGCATCCGGATGCCGGTAGCATCGCCCAGCACTTTAAACCATTTCACCAGCGGATACATAACCACCTGAAACGGAATAACCATGGCCGACACAAAGATCATAAAGATCACGGTAGACCATTTTTTCTTGTTGCGAACCAGCACCCACGCACACATCGACGAAAACAGCGAAATTACAAGCAGCGACAGGATTGTGATAATGCAGGAGTCGAAAAACGCGCCAATGTAATTGGTGGTCGGTAACTCCATAATGGTTCTGACGTTTTGAAACAGCAGCGTAAAATCAGTCGGCATCGCGATGGGATCCGTAACGATTTCCGCCGAGGTTTTGGAGGCGTTGATCAGCACGATAAAGAAAGGTGTCATAAACAGCAGGAATAAAAGCATCGTCAGAATTTCCAGTGCCAGCGTACCGCTGCGCTTCTGCTTTTGTCCTACAATCCCCTGTTCGGTAATCA
>DAOPIR010000132.1:4076-8221 GCA_035399245.1 Candidatus Limiplasma sp. | reverse complement strand
TGCGCCCGGTGCTGCTGCTGGCTTCTTATGAGCTGCTCAGAGACGACTGGGAAACGGCCCTGCCGTATGCCGCCGCGCTGGAAATGATTCATACCTATTCCCTGATTCACGACGATCTGCCCGCCATGGATGACGACGCCCTGCGGCGCGGCAAGCCGACCAACCACCTGGTATTCGGCGAGGGTATGGCGATTCTCGCGGGCGACGGCCTGTATTCCCTGGCGATCGAAACCATGCTTGAGGCAGCGCTTGCAACCGGTCATCCCCATGCGCTCAAGGCCATGGATGAAATCACACGCCGTGCGGGTGTGCGCGGCATGATCGCCGGGCAGACGCTGGATGTGAAGCTGGAGGGTACACAGCCCCGCAAGGATATGGTACACTATATCCAGCGCCATAAGACCGGCGATCTGCTGACCGCGCCGGTGACGGCGGGCCTTATGCTGGCCGGTGCGGATGAAGCCCTGCTGGCGGCCGGCCAAACCTACGGCGAAAAGCTTGGCAATGCCTTTCAGATTGTGGATGACTTGCTGGATTTGCAGGGGGATGCTACAATACTCGGAAAGCAGACCGGTATGGACGCCAAGCACGGCAAGATGACATGGCCCGCCGTGTATGGGGAAGAAACATCCCGCAGGGATGCCGAACGCCTGATCAGGGAAGCAAAAAATGCGCTCCACGCCTTCGCACCGCGCGCCGCGTTTTTAGAACAGCTTGCGGATTTTACCATCGACAGAGCAAGCTGACAAAGGGGGAATGGAGCCGATGCACAACATCAAGGATGCAATTTCCAATCCGATTGTGCTGTGTTCGCTCCTGGCATGGTTTGTAGCGCAGTTTTTAAAGGTGCCGCTGTACTACGGTGTAGAGCATAAGCTCAACTGGAAGCGAATCGTTGGCTCGGGCGGCATGCCGTCGTCCCATTCGGCAATGGTGATCGCGCTGATGATGAGCGTTGGATTTTTGGATGGCTTTGATACCGCGGCGTTTGGCATCTGCGTGGTGCTGGCGCTGATCGTGATGTACGACGCCATCGGTGTGCGCCGGGAAACGGGCACGCAGGCCACGGTGATCAACCGTATTTTGAAGGAAGTTTTCATCAACGGGCACCGCATATCCGACGAGGAGCTTAAAGAGCTGATCGGGCATACCCCGTTTGAGGTGCTCGGCGGCGTTGTGGTAGGGTGCCTGACCACCGTGTTTTACCTGTTTGTGATCTTAAAACTATAAATAAATTGCTTTGGGGGGCTTACAATGGATCATTTTATGGAAGAGGTTGTTGTGCGCAAGAACCGCGTTGTGCCGGATTTGCTGTATTATCTTGCCAATATCATGATGGTGGTGTCGGCGCTGCTGGGATTTATTATGCTGCAATGGATATTTACCAGCTTTTCTATCCCGTTGCTGGTATTGCTGCTGTTTATGGCGGGCACGGCAGTCCTTTTATTCCTCTTCAAGGATCGCCTGCGCCTGGAGTATGAGTACACATTTACCAACGGCGAGCTGGACTTTGCGCAGGTCTACAACAACAAAAAGCGTAAGAATCTGGGCACCATGCGTGTGAAAAACGTGGATGCTTTCGGCCCTGTGGAAAGCGACCATTTCCGCAAGCTGATCAACGCGCCGGGCACCAAGACCAACAACTGGTTCTTAAATCGCGGGGCAAACCTGTATTACTTCTATTATGTGAAGGAATCCAGCCGCAAGGTAATCGTGTTTGAGCCCAGCAACGATATGGTGGAGTACATCAAGAAATATCTTCCCCATGGGGTATTCAGCGCGTAATGGAAATTTATCTGGATAACAGCGCCACTACAAAGCCCTATCCCGAGGTCATCGAAGCGATGGCCTCGTCGATGCTTTTTGGTTATTACAATCCCGCGGCGCTGTATGCGCCGGCCGTTGCCGCAGAGCATGCGCTGGCGGAAGCGCGCGCTGCCGTTGCCGCGCCCCTGCTGATGAAGCAGGAAAACGTCATTTTCACCTCCGGCGGCACCGAGAGCAACAACCTTGCCATTCTCGGCTGTTTGAAACGGTTGCGGGGCGGCGGTACGGTGCTGTATTCGGCGGCGGAGCATGCCGCGGTGCGCAACGCCTGCCTGGAAGCGGAAGCCATGGGCTTTACCGTGCGGCAGATTCCGCTGGATGCTCGCGGATCGCTGGATCTGCAGGCGCTGGAAGCCATGCTTGACGAAACCGTACGGCTGATCTGCGTGATGCAGGTCTGTAACGAAACAGGCATCGTGATGCCGCTTAAGGAGGTGTCGGTCCTGCGTGACCGGCTGGCCCCGCAGGCGGCGCTGCATGTGGACGGTGTGCAGGGCTATCTGCGCCTACCGCTTAATATGAAGCAGCTGAATATCCAGTCCTACGCGGTCAGCGCGCATAAGGTGCACGGCCCCAAGGGCATGGGTGCGCTGATTGTGCAGACAGGCCATAAGCTGCGTCCGCTGCTGGTAGGCGGCGGGCAGCAAAACGGTCTGCGCTCGGGTACGGACAATACCAGCGGCGCAGCGGGCTTTGCCGCTGCCGTACGGCGCTATCCCGCTGACGCGGCCGATACGATGCGCGCCTTGAAAGCGCAGGCGGTTGAAAGCCTGCAAAAGGCTATCCCCGCCGCGGTGACCATCGGCCCCGGGCCGGAGGATGCCGACAGCGCGCCGCACATCCTGTGCGTTTCCATCCCGCCCGTGAAGGCGGAAACCATGGTGCATGCGCTGGCACAGGAGAACATCATTGTGGGCACGGGCTCGGCTTGCTCCAGCCATGCCCGCAAGCACTCTGCTGTGCTTACGGCAATGGGGGTATCGCCCCGGCTGATGGACAGCGCAATTCGCATCAGCTTTTGCGATCAGAACACCGAAGCGGATGTGCAAACGGCGGTGCGGGCGATGGCGGAACAGTATGCGGTTCTTTCGAAATTTACCAGACGATAGGGGACGATAGCTTGCGTGAAGTGCTGATGATGCGCTTTTCGGAAATCCACTTAAAGGGGCTCAACCGCCCGTATTTTATGCGTATGCTGGTGGAGCGCGTCAAGGAAGCCGTGAAGGATGTGCACGGCCATGTGTGGTTGTCGGACAGCCGCGTGTATGTGTCCGACTTTGATGACGTGGAAGAAGCCCTGCGCCGCACACGCAAGGTGTTCGGCGTGCACAGCGTGTGCCGCGCCGTGGAGATGGACAAGGAAGACTTCAATGGCATCTGCGAGGAGGCCGTTAAGCTGCTTGCGGATAAGCAGGGGACCTTTAAGGTGGAGGCCCGCCGCAGCGACAAGCGCTTTGCGATGGATTCCATGGAGCTCAACCGCGAGCTGGGCCACTATATCCTGCAGAAGCTGCCGCATCTGCAGGTGGATGTGCACAATCCGCAGACAAGGCTTTCGCTGGAGATTCGTGACCATGCCTATTTGTACACCGAGCCGCTGAGCGCCGTAGGCGGCATGCCCGTGGGCACCAACGGCCGGGCGACCGTGCTGCTGTCCGGCGGGATCGACAGTCCCGTGGCCGCATGGATGATCGCCAAGCGCGGTGTGGCAATGAGCGCGGTACACTTTCAGTCGCCGCCCTATACCAGCGAGCGTGCCAAGGACAAGGTGCTCAAGCTTGCGCAAATCCTTTCCGAAAGCCTGTGCGGGCTCAACGTGCATCTGGTGCCGTTTACCAAGCTGCAAATGCAGATCCACGAGCGCTGCCACCCCGATTACACCACTGTGATCATGCGCCGCTGCATGATGCGCATCGCCAACCAGATTGCAAAACAGGAGCATGCGCAGGGATTGGTGACGGGCGAGAGCATCGGCCAGGTTGCCAGCCAGACCATGCACGCCCTGCAATGCACCGACAGTGTAGCAGAGCTGCCCGTGTTTCGTCCGCTGATCGGCTTTGACAAGCAGGAGATCATCGATCTCGCCATCAGGATCGGCACGTTTGAGACCTCCTCCCTGCCGTTTGAGGATTGCTGCACGGTGTTTACGCCGCGCCACCCCGCCACCAAGCCGAAGCTGAACATTATTCTGGATGGCGAAGCCAAGCTGGATATGGACGAGCTTATCGCCGAAGCGGTGGCGAATACGGAGATTGTGAAGCTGTAACGGGATAGAAAACAGGAGCGCTGCCAGATAAAAGCCGGCAGCGCTCTGTTTG
>DAOPIR010000132.1:0-3976 GCA_035399245.1 Candidatus Limiplasma sp. | reverse complement strand
ACCATCATGCTGCAAGGCCTTATCTATTGCGGTTTGCGGGGAAATACAGTATAATTTGAAGTGGGATGAAATATGTCCAAGCGGGTCAATTTTGTCCGATCGGAGGCTGCCATGCAGGATGATACCTTTGCCCTGATGCAGAAGATTGCGCCGGATTTAGCTGAGCAGATGGAACACCGTGCGCTGGTGTTGGAGCGGATTGACGCGCTGCAGCCCGTGGGCCGGCGCATGCTGGCCGGCCGATTAAATTTGCCGGAACGCGAGGTGCGCTCCATTGCGGCGGTGTTAAAAGAAAACGGGCTGGTGGAGCTCGGCGCGGCGGGCATGGCGCTCACACCGCAAGCCGACAGTATCCTTGCTACGGCGCGGCGTTTCAGCCGCGAGCTGCGCGGCCTGACCAAGATGGAAACGGCGCTGAGCAAGCTGCTGCAGGTGCCGCGTGTGTACGTGGCGGCGGGCGACGCGGATCAGGATCCGCATGTGCTGCACGAGGTCGCAAGGCTGTGCGCAAGCAAGCTGCGTTCGTTTTTACGCAGCGGCGCCACCCTGGCGGTTACCGGCGGGCAGACGATGCTGGAGGTTGCGCATACCCTGCCCCATGGCACGGCCATGAACGTGATGGTGGTGCCCGCGCGCGGCGGTATCGGGCGCGCGCTGGAGACACAGGCTAATACCGTTGCATCCGAAATCGCAGGCCGGCTGGGCGGTCATCATCGGTTAATGCACCTGCCCGACGATGTGGACGACGCGGCGATGACCGAGCTACGCAAGCTGTCGGAGGTTACCGAAACGCTGGAGCTTTTGCAACGGGCGGACGTGGTGCTCTACGGCATCGGCAGGGCGGACGATATGGGGCATAAGCGCCAGCTGTCCAACGAGCTTCTGGACGGCGTGCTGCAAAAGGGCGCGCTGGCGGAGGCCTACGGCTGCTATTTTAATGCCGACGGCGACGTGGTATATTCCGCATCCAGCGTATCCCGTGATCTGGGCAAGCTAAAGCCCGACTGCGCGATGATCGCCATAGCGGCAGGCGCGCGCAAGGCGGATGCCATCCGTGCGGTGATGAACTCCCGTCCGCATGCTATGCTGGTTACGGACGAAGGCGCGGCCCGGGCCTTGCTTACCAAGCATTGACCGGTCGAAAACGGCGCAACATAAGTGCGCCGCTCCCCATTTACCTGAGATTTGCAGGGCGTATGAATACGGTATCAATATATTGTTAAAATATTGACAAAGTACGCGAATATTTTGACAACATGTGATAGAATAAAGCTACCAACGAACAAGGAGTGAGCAGTATGGCTAAAAAAACTGTTGAGGACATTCAGGTAAAGGGTAAAAAGGTTCTCGTACGCTGCGATTTCAACGTACCGCTGGATGAGAACGGTGTGATTACCGATGAAAATCGTATTCGCGGAGCGCTGCCGACCATTCAATATCTGATCAAGAATGGCGCAAAAATTATTCTGTGCTCGCATTTGGGCCGCCCGAAGGGCGAGGTCAACCCCAAATTCTCCCTTGCGCCTGTGGCAACCCGCCTCAGCCAATTGCTGGGCAAAGAGGTGCCGCTGGCCAAGGATGTTATCGGTCCGGATGCGCACAAGCTGGCGGACGCGCTGCAGGACGGCGACGTTATGCTGCTGGAGAACGTGCGTTTCCATAAGGAAGAAACCAAGAACGATCCGGAATTTTCCAAGGAACTGGCTTCACTGGCCGAAGTGTATGTCAACGATGCATTCGGCACCGCGCACCGCGCGCAGGCGTCCACCGAGGGCGTGGCGCATTTCCTGTCGCCCGCTGTGTCCGGCTTCCTGATTGCCAAGGAACTGGATGTGATGGGCAAGGCGCTGGAAAATCCGGAGCATCCCTTTGTGGCGGTGCTGGGCGGCGCCAAGGTATCGGATAAAATCGGCGTGATCAACAATCTGCTGGACAAGGTGGATACGCTGATCATCGGCGGCGGCATGAGCTATACCTTTAAAAAGGCGCTCGGCCTGAACATCGGCAGCAGCCTGCTGGAGGCGGACAAGGTGGACCTTGCCAAAGAACTGATGGACAAGGCCAAGGCCAAGGGCGTACGCTTCCTCCTGCCGGTGGATAACGTCGCGGCGGACAAGTTCTCAAACGATGCGCTGCGCATTACCGTGCATAACAAGGCGATCCCCGATGGCTTTGAAGGCCTTGATATCGGTCCCAAAACGCAGGTGATCTTCGCCAACGAAATCATCGAAGCCGGCACTGTGGTGTGGAACGGTCCGATGGGCGTGTTTGAATTCCAGAACTTTGCCACCGGTACGCGCGAGATTGCCAAGGCGATGGCCGAGTGCGAGGGCGTGACCATTATCGGCGGCGGCGACAGCGCAGCGGCCGTGGTACAGATGGGCTATGCCGATAAGATGACCCACGTTTCCACCGGCGGCGGCGCCAGCCTTGAGTTCCTCGAAGGCAAGGTACTGCCCGGCGTAGCGGCACTGGACGACAAGTAGAATGTCAGGGAAATGATAAACAAAGCCCGCACAGGCTGGCAATCGTATTTCCGCCAGCTTGGGCCCGCAGAACCCTTGACGTAGCGCTGTTACTACTGCGGGTTCTGCGAACCCAACCTGATAAAAATCCGCCTCGCCATCCCGCACGTTCCTTATTTATCATTTCCCTGAGGGATTACTCTTAAAACCCTGATCAGGGCAGTACCCTGAACCTCCCATTTGGCCGCGCATTGCGCGGCCAATGAAGGGTCAAGGGCATAGCCCTTGTCAGGGTCTTAAGGGTGAAACCCCTATCGTTATTTTTTGCAGACAAACAAAAGGAGTTAAGCAATGCGTAAACCGATCATAGCCGGAAACTGGAAAATGAATAAAACGCCGGACGAAGCCAAAGCGCTGGTCACCGAACTTAAGCCGCTGGTGAAGGATGCCGCCTGTGACGTGGTGGTCTGTGTGCCCGCCGTGTGCTATCAGGCGGTCAAAGAAGCCGCAGCGGGATCCAATGTGAAGCTGGGTGCGGAAAACGTGCACTTTGCCCCAAAAGGCGCATATACGGGTGAGCTGAGCGTGGAAATGCTCAAAGCCGTGGGCGTGGAATATGTCATCATCGGCCACAGCGAACGCCGGCAGTATTTCGGCGAAACGGATATTACCGTCAACAAGCGCGTGCGCGCGGCGGTAGCCGGCGGCCTGATCCCGATTATCTGCGTAGGTGAGCTCAAGGACGAGCGCGAAGCCGGCTATACCGACGCGATCGTGGAATATCAGATCTGCATGGCGCTCACCGGCCTTACCGCCGAAGAAGTGCAGAATGCCGTCATCGCCTATGAGCCCGTGTGGGCCATCGGCACCGGCCTTACCGCCACCGACGAGCAGGCAAACGAGACCATCGGTGTCATCCGCAAGGCCGTTGCGCGGCAGTATGGCGAAGCTACGGCGGAGGCTGTGCGCATCCAGTACGGCGGCAGCATGAAGCCGGGCAACGTGAAGGGCCTTATGGCGCAGCCGGAGATCGACGGCGGTCTGATCGGCGGGGCGTCGCTGAACGCAGTCGATTTTTCGAAGGTTGTTTTGTTTGACAAATAACGAGGAGATTTCGCATGAATAAAACCATGACAGCGTTGATTATCATGGATGGTTTCGGGATCAATCCCAAGTGCGAGGGCAACGCCATTTGCAAGGCGGGCACCCCGCGCCTGGACGCCCTGATGGCAAAGTATCCCCACACGCAGCTGGGTGCCAGCGGCATGAACGTAGGTCTGCCCGACGGCCAGATGGGCAACAGCGAGGTAGGGCATCTCAATATCGGCGCGGGGCGCATCGTGTATCAGGAGCTCACGCGCATTACCAAGGATATTGAAGACGGCGAATTTTTCAAGAAAAAGCCGCTGTGCGACGTGATGGAGCAGACAAAGGCATCCGGCAAGGCAATCCACCTGATGGGATTGGTGTCGGACGGTGGTGTGCACAGCCACAATACGCACCTGTACGCG
>DAOPIR010000131.1:0-8231 GCA_035399245.1 Candidatus Limiplasma sp. | reverse complement strand
TATGCTGATCACGCACGACTTGGGCGTGATTGCGGAGATGGCGGACTATGTCGTGGTTATGTACGCGGGCCGCATTGTGGAAAAGGGTACGGCTTCCGAGATCTTCCATGATCCCAGACATCCGTATACGGTTGGGCTGATGGAGTCAAAGCCCAATGTGAAAAAGCATGTGGACCGCCTGTTCTCTATTTCAGGCAGCGTTCCCAACCCGATTAACATGCCGGATTACTGCTACTTCAAAGACCGGTGCGAGCGCTGCATCGCTGCCTGCGACGGACAGTATCCGCCGGAAATATCAATTTCACCGACGCATAAAGTAAGCTGCTATCTCTACAGCGAGGAGGGCAAACAGGTATGAGCAATGCCCTGTTGCAGGTAGAACACCTGAAAAAATATTTCCCGATTAAGAATGGCCTGTTCAGCCATGTAACCGGTTATGTACGTGCCGTGGACGACGTAAGCTTTTCCATTGAACGCGGACGTACGATGGGCTTGGTGGGCGAGTCCGGCTGCGGAAAGACGACAATCGGCAAAACGCTGCTGCGGCTCAACGACAAAACAGACGGCAAGGTGCTGTTTAACGGAACCGATATCTTTGCGCTGCGCCGTGAGGAACTGCGCGCTATCCGTCCACATATGCAGATTATCTTTCAGGATCCGTTTTCCAGTCTTTCGCCGCGCTTGCCGGTTGGCGAAATCATAGGCGAGGGTGTACGTGAACACAAAATCGTGCCTCCGGACGAATTTGACGATTATATTACCAAAACGATGGAGGACTGCGGCCTGCAGGCGTACCATAAGGATCGCTACCCGCACGAGTTTTCCGGCGGCCAGCGCCAGCGCATCTGCATTGCACGCGCGCTGGCATTAAAACCCGATTTCATCGTTTGCGATGAACCGGTATCGGCGCTGGATGTTTCCATCCAGGCACAGATTATCAACCTGCTGTCCGACCTGCAAAACGAATATGGCATGGCCTATCTGTTTATCTCGCACGATCTGTCGGTGGTGGAGCACATCTCCCATGATGTGGGCGTAATGTATCTGGGCACCATGGTGGAATACGGAGCGCGGGACGATATCTTCCAAAATCCGCTGCATCCTTATACCAAAGCGCTGTTTTCCGCGATCCCGATGCCGGATCCCGATGTGAAAATGAACCGTATTATTCTGGAGGGCAGCATCCCGTCGCCGGCCAATCCGCCGTCGGGCTGTAAATTTCATACGCGCTGCGCGCAGTGTATGGAGCGCTGCAAGCATGAAATCCCCGAGCTGAAAATTGTTCAGGGGCATCAGGTGGCCTGCCATCTGTATGATTGATCATGAAAAAGCAATACGTTGATGATGACGGCCGCGTTATCGCAAGCATGGATGTGGAGTACATCCGCCCAAGGCGCACGCCCAAGCGCGCTTGCGCCGATAAGGTGCAGCCCCAAACGCTGGCCACCAGACGGGAGGCCCTGCACATCGCGCTGAATGCCACACTGGCGGCGCTATTTATCGCCTTTGTTATCATGGTGGTAATCGGAACGATGATCCTGATTATGACGCTGGTCTGGTAACGGCATACTGTGCATGAAAAGCGGAAGCAGACAATGAACTGCTTTCGTTTTTGTATGTGCCGCAGGGTGTAAAATTATGATCGCCAATTGAAGATGACTTGTACTTTTCATACAGATGATGTATACTGATATTGAGCCGGAATAGTCGGTTCAGTATGGCTCGGAAAGCGGGGAGATTCCATTGTACAACAACGATGAGGAACTCAATGTCGGTGGCATGGCCGCAGACGACCCGGAAGAAATGGATTTCATTGATGTTGTCGACGAAGATGGAAATACCATTCACCTGGAAGTCATCCGCTATTTCTTTTATAACGGCGATGAGTACGTTATCTTGGGCGATGCCCAGCAAACGGATTGCGACCATGACCACTGTGACTGCGAGCACGAGGACTGCGATACGGAAGTGACCATGGATCTCTATGTAATGAGAGTCGTGCCTTCGGAAGACGATGATGACATGGAGGATTTCGTGCCCGTAGAAGATGAAGATCTGCTTGATCAGCTCCTCCGCGTGGTGGAGGCGACGTTTGAAGAGGATGATCTCGACGACGAGGACGATCTGTAAGCCGCGAGACGAATTTAACCCTTTTCTCGTTGCGAACAAGGGATGCAGAGTGGAAAATTGAATAATTGCGAATCAAACCGGGCGGCTACAAATGCCGCCCTTGTTTTATCCCTTGCAACAGGCAAATAAAACGGACGGCTTGAAAACCGTCCGTTTCAAAATCATGATCCCAATAGGATTATTTGCCCATGATATCTTTGTCGATAGCGGCGGCGGCCTTTTTGCCGGCGCCCATGGCGAGGATAACCGTTGCCGCGCCGGTAACAGCATCGCCGCCTGCGTACACATGGTCGCGGCTGGTGAGGCCATCGTCGTTGCGGGTGATCAGGCAGCCCCACTTGTTGGTGTCCAGTCCCTTGGTGGTTCTGTGCAGCAGGGGATTGGGGCTGGTGCCGATCGCCATGATCATGGTGTCTACCGGCAGCACAAACTCGCTGCCCGGCTTGGCAATGGGGCGGCGGCGGCCGCTAGCATCCGGCTCACCCAGTTCCATTTCAATGCATTTCAGCCCTGTTACCCAGCCGTCATCATTGCCCAATACCTCAATAGGATTGTTGAGCAGCTTGAAGATGATACCTTCCTCTTCGGCATGCTCCACCTCTTCCAGCCTGGCGGGCAGCTCCGCACGGCCGCGGCGGTAGACAATATACACAGTCTCGGCGCCCATGCGCTTGGCACAGCGGGCAGCATCCATGGCTACGTTGCCGCCGCCGACCACAGCGACCGCTTTGCTCTTCTGGATGGGCGTATGGCTGGCAGGATCAAATGCCTTCATCAGATTAATGCGGGTCAGGTATTCGTTGGCGCTATATACGCCTTTCAGGCTTTCGCCGGGGATATGCATAAAGTTGGGCAGGCCAGCGCCGCTGCCGATGAATACGGCCTCGAAGCCCTGCGCAAACAGCTCGTCGATTGTGAGCGTTTTGCCGATCACTACGTTGGTTTCTATTTTGACACCCAGTGCTTTCAGGTTGTCAATTTCCGTTTGCACGATGGCCTTGGGGAGACGGAACTCCGGAATGCCATATACCAATACGCCGCCGGCCATATGCAGCGCTTCAAAAATAGTAGTATCATATCCCAGCTTGGCAAGGTCGCCCGCACAGGTCAGGCCGGAAGGACCGGCACCTACAACCGCGACCTTGTGTCCGTTGGATTTGGGCTTTTGCGGCAGTTCGCTGCTGTGCTCACGATGCCAGTCCGCCACAAAGCGTTCCAAGCGGCCGATGCCTACGCTGTCGCCCTTCTTTTTGCGTACGCACATCTGCTCGCACTGCGTTTCCTGCGGGCATACACGGCCGCATACGGCAGGCAGGGAAGTATCGGCGCTCAGGATTGCATACGCTCCCTCCATATCATCCTGTGCAACCTTTTGGATAAAGGCGGGAATATCGATCTGCACGGGGCATTGTGATACACAGGGCTTATGTTTACAACCCAGGCAGCGTTTGGCTTCGTTGATTGCCATTTCTTTGGTGTAGCCCAGCGCGACTTCGTTGAAATTCTTATTGCGAACGTTTGGATCCTGTGTGGGCATGGGGGTTTGGGTCAGGCTCATGTTTCTGTCGGGCATATTACTGTACCTCCTTGGAGAACAACTTGCAGGCTTTGTCCCGGGCGTGCTGCTCAAAATCAGCATACATTTTGCTGCGGCTGATGGCTTCATCAAAATCAACCAGATGACCGTCAAAATCAGGGCCATCCACGCAAGCAAATTTAGTTTCGCCGCCGACAGTCAGGCGGCAGCCGCCGCACATACCGGTGCCGTCCACCATAATGGGGTTCATGCTGACGATGGTTTTTACATTATATTTCTTTGTCAGGATACAGACGAACTTCATCATGATCAGCGGCCCGATGGCGATTACTTCGTCATAATCATTTCCGGCGGTAATCAGGCTTTCCAGAGCTGTAGTCACCAACCCCTTTTCGCCATGACTGCCGTCATCGGTCATAATGCGGGTTTCCTCGCTTACAGCCTTAAACTCGTTCTCCAAAATGACCAAATCCTTAGTACGGAAGCCGATTATACTGTGCACGACAGCGCCCTGCTCATGCAGTTTACGTGCTACCGGCAACGCGATAGCGCAGCCAACGCCGCCGCCGACAACGCAAACCTTGCGCAGGCCCTCGGTATGTGTGGGCTCGCCCAACGGGCCGACACAATCATGAATTTCGTCGTCCTTTTCAAGCGAGTTCAGCTCCGCAGTTCCGGCGCCGACAATCTGGAAAATCAAAGTAATGGTACCGCCCTCGCGGTCGTATCCTGCAACGGTCAGCGGAATTCGCTCGCTGTCTGCCTTGGAACGCAGAATGATAAACTGGCCGGCCTGCGCTTTTTTTGCAATCAGCGGGGCGTCAACGGTGATCTGTGCAACAGTTGGGTTGAGCATTTTCTTGTTGAGAATCTTAAACATAGCGATATCCTTTCCTTACCGAATGGCAATACATTCAATTTCTACAGACGCTCCCATGGGTAAGGCGGCGACCTGTACGCAACTGCGTGCCGGATAATCGCCAACAAAAAAGCTTTGATATACTGCATTTACGGCAGAAAAATCACGCATATCGGCAAGAAAAATGGTGGTTTTCAGGATGCTCTGATAACCAAGGCCTTGCGTCTTCAAAATTTCACCCAAATTCTGCATGGCACATTTGGCTTGCGCTTCTACGCCGGATGCCAGTTTGCTGGTTTGCATATCGATCCCCATCTGACCGGAGGTAAACACCATAGTATCGGTAGCGACAGCCTGGGAATAGGGGCCAATGGCTTTGGGTGCCAGTTCGGTATGTACGATTTGTTTCATAAACGTGAGCTTCCTTTCCTATCTTGAAGATTTAATATACTAATGTTTCATCAGAATTGTTAATAAATTAACGCGAAATTAATTGTAGCATTTTCACTTTATGCTGTAAAGCGGATTCTGCTCGTAATTTGTGCGTTTTGGTATTGTTTTCAAAACAAGCCCATAAAAGGAACATACTGCCTGATCGAAAGCACGCTCTGCCCCGCTGCAAAGCAAAAGCTGCCGCGATAGCGGCAGCCCCAAGAAGACAATGAAAATTCAAGACGAGAAAAGATCGATCAATCCTTGGTCGGTAAGCCGCAAGGTGGGAATGACGGGCAGCGCCATAAAGGAGAGGCTGATGAACGGATCAATGCCCTCGGCGATGTGCAGCGCCTTGGCCTTTTCCAATATAAGCTGTGTACTGCGCTCCACTTCGGCATGGGGGGCAGTGCTCATCAGCCCAGCAGCTTGCAGCGGAAGCGAGCCGATAACCTGTCCGCTTTGAACCACGGTATATCCGCCGCCGATGTCCCGAATGTGGTTGATGGCGAGCGTGATATCGGCATCATTATCGCCGGCCGCAATAATGTTATGGCTGTCATGTGCAACGGATGTGGCTACAGCGCCGCCCTGTATGCCGTACCCCTTCAGCGGGGCGATGGCAACATTTCCGTTTTTACCGTGCCTCTCCAGCACACACAGCTTGGCATAAACGTCATTGGGCTGGAAATACCCATTCTCAACCGGTACTTCTTCCCGTAGGTGATTGGTAAGAATTTGGGAAGGGATCATCTCGATGGCATCAGTCAGGTTACTGACGCCAAGCGCAAGGTCGCATTTGGTAACGGGCTTCAGGAGCACGGAATGAAGAATATCGGAAGGAACGGGTACGTCGGCAGTCGGCTGCGTAAGCAGCGTATCGGCCGGAAGGCCGCCTTTATACACGGCTTCCACCTGCATGGCCTGTAAATCGGAAACAAGCACGATATCGGCCAGCCGGCCGGCAGCGATTGCACCGCGATTCCGCAGGCCGTAGTATTCCGCCGTATTCAGCGTGGCCATGGAGATTGCTTCGATCGGCGGGATACCTAACCGGATGGCCATACGGATGTTATGGACAATATGTCCGTCACGGCGAATATCGTCCAAATGCTTGTCATCTGTGCAAAACAGGAAGCGACGCGTGGGAATATGGTTTTTCACAATGCCTTCGACAATGGCCTGCAGATTGTGTGCCGCGCTGCCCTCGCGGATTAATACGGCGAGACCCGCCCGCGCTTTTTCCAGAACCTCGTCAAACGTGGTCGCTTCGTGATCCGTAGCGATACCGGCAGCGGCGTAGGCCTGCAATGCGTTGCCGGATAAGCCCGGGGCGTGCCCGTCGATCATATAGCCTGCAAACAGTTTGATTTTTTCCATCATAGCCGGATCGGCGGCAACGACATCGGGGAAGCTCATCACCTCGGCAAGGCCAAGCACACGAGGATGGCCAAGAAACGGTTTCATGTCCTCCGGTGTAAATACTGTGCCGGAGGTTTCAAACGCTGTGGCGGGTACACAGGAGGGAAGCATGTAGAAGATATCGCAAATTGCCTGTTCGGCCGCGTCAAGCATATATTGCAGCCCTTTTGCGCCGCACACGTTTACGATTTCATGCGGATCGGCAATCACGGCAGTGGTACCTGACGGCAGCACCGCACGTGAAAACTCCGCGGGTATGGTCATTGAGCTTTCGATATGGCAATGCGCATCCAAAAAGCCGGGGCACAGGTACAACTTTGTACAATCGATTTCATGCTTTGCGCTGTATTGCCCGACGCCCGCGATCATATCGCCGCATACGGCAACATCCGCGCGAAGAACCTCCTGTGTGAAGTTGTTGATAACTTGAGCGTTTTTAAATACCAGATCGGGTTCGCGGCGGCCTGCCGCGGTTTGAATGAGCGGTTCCAGTTCCATGTGTTTTTTGATCATTTCTAAAATCCTGTAACTTCAAATACAAGCAGTTCGGTAGCGGACTGATCTTCGCGCTCCTGTGCAACGAGCAACAGCGCACCGTCCGGCGTTGCGGCCATTGCCAGCGGACGACAGTATTGTGTTCCCAGCAGATCATCGCATGCTACGCTTCCCAGATAAGTGCCGTCCAGCGCAAACAGGATGAGACTTCCATAGAAGGCGTCCTGCACCAGAATGCCGTTTGGCGTTTGTATCATGGCGGATACCGAGCCAATGGCGGAATCATTCAGCCAATCGGTACTTCCATAAACCGCAAGCTCGTTTCCGTCAAAATCATACATGGCGATACGGGTGGCATAATCGGTTGTGGCATCTGTTCCGGCAACAAAGACCGCGTCTTGGGTAACGGCGATGGTTCCAATCGAGCTGAAACGACCCTGGCGGGCATCGTCGGACAGATTGGTCAAAAACCAGGGCTTGACCGCGATACCGTCCGATGTGAAGGTGGCTTTGGATACATCGTAGGACGACCAGAAGGTAAGTCCCCATCCGCCGTCCGGATGCATGGCAAGATATCCATCCATCGTAAAGGTATTCGTATCGCCCTCAAGCAGGGTGAGGCCGGAATAGAAGCCGTCTGTAAGATACAGCGATCCGTACACGTCGGAGCACATAAAGCAGTAGCTTTGATCCAGCTTCATAGGTTCTGCCGCAGATACGAGCGCGCTATTCTCGATTTTGCAGGAATAGAGCGTCGTATCGTCCAGAATATAGACCAGGTCGTCAATACAGGCAATACCGGTATTATATGTATCCTTAGCAATGATAGGAGCCGAAGTCGGCAGCCATGCGGCGCTGAGTTCATAGCCGCCTACGGTGACAGCGGTAGGAGCTGGTACATAAGCGATACCATCTTCCGGCAGCGGCGGATCAGTATACGGCGGATCGGGAATGGGGAAGGTGAAGCGGATGGAAGCAAGAATATCGGGCAAAACATCCGCAATATCTTCAGGCTCGGAGATGGTAAGCGTCAGCGTGATCGACGCCTCGGGAACACGGGCCGTGTATTCGCCATAAATCCAATAATCGCCGTATACAATGCCCTGGAAGGTAATGCCGTCAATCACAAGCTCGTCCAGCGCATCCTTGCCGGATTCCTGCGCATATTCCGTAAGTGTGGCAAGCTCGGAGCGATAGGTGGCTACTTCCTCAACGGAAGCAACAATGCTGATGTAGCTGACAGCCCAGCCGTCCTGATCGTTGAGATCATACTGCATCGCATAATACTGGTCCCAGTTGTAGGTGCTATATTCGATGCAGTATGATCTCAACGATCAGGACGGCTGGGCTGTCAGC
>DAOPIR010000130.1:0-8291 GCA_035399245.1 Candidatus Limiplasma sp. | reverse complement strand
CGAATGGTTTTAAAGTATCCCACTGTGCCGTTTCCTCGCGCTTTAACGGCCCGTATAGTACCATACCACGCTGGATTAAAACTTCGGGCGTAAAAGCCTGTGTATATTCCTGCTCCTCTTTGTATACCTCAAAAATCGCTTCTTTTTCAAAGCCGCAAATCACGTCGGAATATATCGCATATTGATTGCATTCCCCTTGGTTGGGATCATAATTGCGGTTCTGGCGAATTTTTGTAAGCTCTTTCCCTTCAGCGCAAAGCTGAACACAGCAGAGTTTGCCGAGTTCGTGCATGCGTTCCTTAAAGCTGGATTGCTCGCGTTTATCGGGGATGATCCGAATGCTCCCATAGTCAGGGTAGGACGCTTTTCTGTCCTGAAAGATAAGCCCTTCTTTGGTGCATAGCGGAAATATCCTAAATATCACGCGCTGGCTATTATCCTCATCAAGGATTGAGAGCGTGACGGTACCATTGAGTTTTTTCATACTAAATTCAAACCCTTCGATAGTTTAGGCAATACATGCAAACGTTTTGCTTGGCTCCTTGTCTAATTCTCATAGTTCACCCTGAATAACAATTATCCAATCAGTGGGAAACAGTAACATCATGGTTGTGATGTTTATGATTTAAATTACTGATTTTGGAGAGCATAAACATTTTATTATGTACACCGTTATCATCCAATCGATGACCAAATTCATATTCCTTTTTTAGTTTATCCGTCTAATTAAATTTGTCAATAGTTTACAATGTTTGTTCTTTGGTCTTTTTTAGTACCACGCGTGCTATTTATATTGCTACGCTGTAACGTATATGGTAACCGTTGTATTGACAAATTAACAATATCGTAATATATTATGACTGATACAGCAATTTCTCTGCGCTTCAAAGGGGGTTTCAAACCAATGAAGTATCATATTCCATCGAAGTTTCTAACCATCGTATTGCTATCCCTATGCATTATTGTGCTGCCTTTGTTCAGCGCATTAGCTACTGATATCGGCTATATTAATGTAAAAGTAGTGCTGCGTGAAGAATCCTCCAAAACCTCCAAAGCTCTGCAAACCTTACCGGAGGGTGAAAAGGTTACGGTGCTTCGTACATCCGGTGAATGGTACCGTGTTCGTTACGGAAATTTTACAGGCTACATTATGCAGCAATATGTAGATATGTCGGACAGCTCCGTTATTGCCAATCAGGATAAAATTGATGATCTGGGCGACGCGCCCGGCGCATTGAATATCGGCGATGAAGGCAATGATGTAAAGAAGCTTCAAAAAGCGCTGGCTATACTTGGATACTATACCATGAAAGCCGACGGGATATATGGCAACGGAACCACCACAGCCGTTGCGCTGTTTCAGCAGGCCAATGATCTGTATGAGGACGGCATTGCCGGCAAGCATACCATCACCGCGATCTTTGGCAGCTGCGCTAGAACCTCGGATATCACAGTATCCGGATCGGATGCCGTAGGTTCAGAGGATGATGACCAGTATGAATCAGTTGCCTCCTCAACCAGCACGAAAAATGTCGTTTCCAGCTATGCCGAAATCGGATCGGTTCCCGATGCATGCTCCGAGGGCGATTCCGGCTCGGATGTCATCAAGGTGCAGCAGGCACTGTACCTTTTGGGATACTATAACAGTGTGATTGACGGTGATTATGGTACCCAAACCGTGGAAGCCGTGAAGCATTTTCAAAAAAACAGAGGGATGAAGCAGGACGGCATTGCCGGAACCTCTACCATTCGTGTGCTGTTCAGCGGGATGACAACCGAAGCGTCTTCCTCATCATCCTCATCCTCTTCGACCACTTACGAAACACTTGTGCTGGACTGGTTTGAGGATAATGTCAGCGCCGTTATTCCCAAGCATGCCACCTTTACCATCAAGGATGTGCGCACGGGAAAAACCTTTAAAGCCAAGCGCTGGAGCGGCGTAAACCATCTGGATGCAGAACCGCTTACCGCCGAGGATACCGCAACGATGAAGAGCATCTATGGCGGTTCCTGGAGCTGGAGCAGACGTCCTATCCTGATCCTGTATAAAAACAAAGTATACGCCGCTTCCATGAACGGTATGCCGCACGGAACCACTACCATATCCGGCAACAACTTTGACGGCCATTTCTGTATCCATTTTAAAAACAGCAAAACGCACGAAACCGAAAAGGTCGATTCCGCGCATCAAGCCTGTGTAACAGAGGCAAGCAAGGCCACCTGGTAAACGATGCACACACAAAAGCGGGCACGCATTGAAGCAGTGCCCGCTTTTTTGTCTATTCCTCTTCGTCGTTGAACACTCTTTGCACGTTGCGCTTGGA
This sequence comes from Candidatus Limiplasma sp., assembly GCA_035399245.1. Taxonomy (GTDB): domain Bacteria; phylum Bacillota; class Clostridia; order Christensenellales; family Aristaeellaceae; genus CAXXOK01. The sequence goes on along the minus strand of DAOPIR010000130.1, from coordinate 5,967 downwards.
GGCTTCCACTACTTCCTGGAAACTGTCTTCAAACCCTTCGCCGCTGCGATCGATGGAAATCCTGTACCCCATGATCAGCGCTACCAACAGCCCGATAATCACAAGCCACGGCGCCGTCAGCAGCGCAATGATCGAAAACAGGAGCGATAGATTGAGGATCGGCATATCGTTGCGTTTGATCTTCAGCCTTGTCCGGTACATCACTTTAAAGAAACTTCCGTTTTCCTTTTGTTTGCTTTCCATAATCCTTTATTCCTCCCTGAAATCCTGTTGCCCTTTTGACAGTCTCATCATAGCATACATAATTATGAGATGCTTGAGGCCCGCTTTATGGTTTCATGAGAAAATTATGAGAAAGCGTATGGATTTTACTTTTCCGGTATTTGACACACTTCGCACCGTGATTTATAATTCATAAAAAGTGATGCATATTGTAGTATTGGAGGATGGTAGCATGATCATCACGGAGTTTCTTGAGAAAAATGCACGTATAACCCCTGACAAAGTCGCGCTTGTGGAGATCAATCCGGCGTTGCAGCCGGATCATACGGTTTCCTGGCGCGAATTTAATTTGATCGAATCCGCATCCGGCGGCAAATACCGCCGTGAAATTACCTGGCGCGAATTTGATCAGACTTCCAACCGGTTTGCCAACCTGCTTTTGTCCCGTGGTGTAAAAAAGGGCGATAAGGTTGCTATTCTGCTGATGAACTGTATTGAATGGCTGCCGATCTATTTTGGCATTCTCAAAACCGGTGCGCTTGCCGTGCCGCTCAATTTCCGCTATACATCGGAGGAAATATCCTATTGCCTGGATCTTGCCGATGCGTCGGTTCTGGTTTTCGGACCGGAGTTTACCGGCCGCGTAGAACAGTCGATGGATGATCTTGGCAACATCAAGCACTTCTTTTTTGTCGGCAATGACACCCCGTCGTTTTCCGATAATTTCAGCCATTATATCACGTACTGCTCCTCCATCGCTCCGGCTGTTGAGGTAGTGGATCGGGATGACGCTGCGATCTATTTTTCATCCGGTACCACCGGCTTTCCCAAGGCCATTCTGCATAGCCATGAGTGCTTGATGGCTGCCTGCCTTGCTGAGCAAAAGCACCATAGCCAAACCAAGGACGATGTATTTCTGTGTATTCCTCCCCTGTATCACACGGGCGCCAAAATGCACTGGTTCGGCAGCCTGATGACGGGCGGCAAAGCGATATTGCTTCGCGGCATCAGCTCCAAATGGGTACTGCAGGCGGTATCCGACGAAAAAGCGACCATCGTGTGGCTGCTTGTTCCGTGGGCGCAGGATATCCTGGACAGCATTGATAAAGGCGAGCTGCAGCTTTCCGATTATTCGCTTTCCCAGTGGCGGCTGATGCATATCGGCGCGCAGCCCGTGCCGCCGAGCCTGATCAACCGTTGGATGAAGATATTTCCCAATCAGCAATATGATACCAATTACGGTCTCAGCGAATCGACCGGTCCCGGCTGTGTGCACTTAGGTGTTGAAAACGTACACAAGGTCGGTGCCATTGGCAGAGCCGGTTATATGTGGGAAACCCGCATTGTGGATGAAAAAATGCACGATGTGCCGGCCGGCTCTGTGGGCGAGCTCGCCGTAAAGGGCCCCGGGATTATGAAATGCTACTATCACAATCCTGAAGCGACGGACGAGGTGCTGGTCGACGGATGGCTGCGCACCGGCGACATGGCAAAGGTAGACGAGGACGGATTTATTTACCTTGTTGACCGCAAAAAAGATGTGATTATTTCCGGCGGAGAAAACATCTATCCCGTACAGGTTGAAGATTTTTTACGTGCCCATGATAAGATCAAGGATGTTGCCGTTATCGGCATGGCTGACGAGCGCCTTGGTGAAATCGCGGCCGCCGTTATCGAACTGAAGCAGGAAGGCAGTATAACCGAAGAAGATATCAATAACTACTGCCTGGACCTGCCGCGCTATAAACGGCCGCGCAAGGTCATTTTTGCCAAGGTCCCCCGCAATCCTACCGGCAAGATTGAAAAACCAAAGCTTCGACATATGTACGGTGCGGAACATTTGGTGGAGCAGCAAATTACACAGTAGCGGTTCCATGTTCCGCTGTCCGCAAAAAACAGACGTGAATACATATAACAAGCGTCCGACATGTAATATCGGACGTTTGTTATATCCGCAATGATCAGCTTATCCAAGGCCGTGTATAAAGTTTACCAGTTCTCTGGGGTCCTTTGCTCTAAAGAACTTAGTTCCCAGCACCAGAATATCGGCTCCTGCATCCACCAGATACTTTGCGTTCTCCCGGCTGATGCCGCCATCGATTTCGATATCGCCCGTATAACCGAGCTTGCGGATCTCTTTAACCTTCTCGATAATCTCCGGTTTCAGCTTCTGCCCGCCAAACCCAGGCTCCACCGTCATCACCAGTATCTGGTCCGGCATCTCGTCAAAGGTCTGCAATACCGCTGCGGGGGTGCTGGGTTTCAGTGACACGCCGAGGCGCAGCCCATTGCTGCGTATCTTTTTCACAGCCTGTAAAAATGTATTGCTTTCCACATGAACGGTAATCGTATCCGCCCCGTTTTCTGCAAAAGCATCAATAAACTTCGATGGGTCGGCCAGCATTAAATGCACATCATAATACGCGTCAAATTTCCTGTGCATATCCCGCAGTAAATTCGGGCCGAACGAAATATTAGGTACGAATACACCGTCCATTACATCAAAATGGATCGCATCGCATCCGGAATCAATGATTTTTCGAACCGCATCCCCCATGTACATTGTGTCTGCCGCTAAAATTGACGCCGCAATCCTACTCATATCGACTTTTCCACGCTTCCTTCGCATTGTTCAGCAACTGATGATACCGTATCATCCGCTCTTTTTCAATCAGTCCGTCCTGCACCGCCTTCAGCACGGCGCATCCCGGTTCGCTTTCGTGATAGCAGGGCTGAAATCGGCATAAATGCTCATACGGGCTAAATTCAGGATAATATTCCTTTAATGTCACAGGATCTTCCGGCTCTGCTTGTGACAGCAAACTAAATCCGGCAGTATCCAATACCTGATACCCGTTTTTCAGCAGCAGCTCCGCATGCCGTGTGGTATGCTTTCCCCTGCCGATCTTCGTGCTGATTTCGCCGGTATCCAGTGATATGCCAGTTATTGCCGAAACCAGCGAGCTTTTCCCAACGCCGCTTTGCCCGGCAAAACAGCAGCTTCCTTTTTGTAAATACTCTCCCAGCACATCCAGCCCTTTTCGCTGTTTTACGCTTGTGATAAATACGGGATCACCGGTCCCGCTGTATTGGCTGCAAACCTGCTCACACATTTCCGCATTAAGATCCGCCTTGTTAATCACCAGTGCCGGTTGGATGCCCTGCTTTCGCGCCTCAACCATCAACGTATCCGCAAGCAGCAGATCCGGTTTTGGCCTGGGTGCGATCACGATCATAAGGTATGATACATTGGCTACCGGCGGACGGATCATCTCGTTTTTCCGTGGCAGTATCTCGTCAATCCATCCCTCTTCTTCTCCTTCCCCGGGTGTAAAGGCAACCCGATCCCCGATCAACGGCGTAATTCGTTGTTTGCGGAAAACGCCTCTGGCCCGCAGCGTATATACCTGTTCATCCGGCGTATAAACATAGTAAAATCCACCGATACCCTTTACGATTACACCGTGCAGGCTAGCTGCCATCACCGAAGTTCCACCTCTTGTTCAAAGAATTCTGCTCCGTTAAGGTACGCAAAGCAAACATAAGGTCCTTGCTCGGCTGTGCTCAGCAGATAGATCGCGTCATAGGCTTTTCCGCTTTGCGTCATCCCCTGGTACTGCTCCACCTCCGTGCTGTTTACCAGCAGTGTAACGCGCAGCGCAGCGCTTTCAGTCATGTCCGGTATGGGGATGGTGATAACGGCGTTATTGAGCGTCGCCGGTACGCCAATCGTTAAAGATACGCTTGTGTCAAGAATAGCCATCGAGCCGGCAATCGGCGTTTGCGATAAGATAACCCCGTATTCCTCTTCCATTTCCGTGCTTTCCATGATGATGTCACCGAGTTGAAGATCATTTTGCTCCAAAAGGTTCAGCGCGGTCTGCATCGCCATATCCGACAGGTCCGGGATAATAATGCTGCCGCCGGAAAGCGTAAGCTCAATTTCCTGTCCTTCGACATACGGTTCGTTTTTGGCCGGTTTTTGTGCAATCACAGTATCCACTGGCATATTGGACGGCGTTTTAAAAACCAATACGCTCAGTCCTCTGTCCTTAAGCTTGGATACGGCTTCGTCCTTTGTAAGATCAATCAGGTTGGGCATGAGCAGTGTAGCGGGGCCTATACTTACCGTGGCCACTATGCTGTCGCCCTTTTGCATAGAGGTATCCGCTTCCGGCGTCTGATCGATCACGGTGTTTTCGGCAATCGTAACATGGTTTACCGGAGTGATTTCCAGCTGCAGATCGGCACGTGAAACCGCCAGTTCGGCCTCCTCTATGGTCATGCCGGCAATATCGGGCGCGACCGCGCTGTTGATAACGGATTGATAGATAGCAATCGTACCAAACACAAGGGCGGTAATGACCAGGCAGCCCACCACAATCGTGGTAACAAGCGCAATCCTTCCCTTGCGGGAGAGGTGTTTCCTGGGCGTCTGTCCGCGGCCGCCTGCCTGACCGGGATGCGATGCGCTCTGTTTCGCGTCATCATAACCGTCCGCTTTGCCGCTTCCGTTTTTCGCCGGTACATCCGGCGATTTTTCGACCGGGATTCCCTCTTTGGCGCGCAGCAAGGCATCCGCCATTTCCCGTGCGCTTTGGAAGCGTTTCTGCGGGAATTTTTCGAGGGCTTTCATCACCACGGAAGCGATCGCGGGCGGGATATCGGGATTTAATTCCCGTATCGGCGGCGGCGCGGCGTTCACCTGCTGCATCGCAACGGTGACCGGATTATCCCCGATAAAGGGCACACGGCCGGTAAGCATTTCATAGAGCACAACACCCGTGGAATAAATATCGCTTGTCGCTTCCACCACGTTGCCGCGCGCCTGCTCCGGCGAGGAATAGTGCACCGAACCGATGACCATATCGCCCTTGCTGATGGTCTTTGTATTGGTGATCCTGGCTATACCGAAATCAGCCACTTTAATGTGCCCGTTTGTGTTCACCAGCACATTTTGCGGTTTGATATCACGGTGTACAATGCCGTTGTCATGCGCATGCTGCAAGGCGCTTAATATTCGAATGGTAATCTGGATCGCCGTATTGGGATTGAGCGCGCCTTTTTCCTTGATAATATCCTTCAGCGTGTTGCCGCTGATATACTCCAGTACCAAATAGCGAAACTCGCCTTCCGTGCCGACATCCAGCAGATTGACAATATTATGGTGGGACATGCGGCCCGCCGCATGGGCTTCGCGTTGGAAGCGTTCCAGAAATTCGCTGTCATTGTTATATTCGGATTTAAGTATTTTAACGGCCACATTGTGACCCGTGCGGATATCAATGGCGCGATAGACCAGCGACATGCCGCCCTGGCCCAAATAATCGACCAGCTTATAGCGTTCCGCAAACACCATTCCCTTGATCATGCTTCGGACACCTCCGGCACATACCCCAGCAGAATGCTGACGTTGTCCTCCGCACCGCGCTCCAGCGTCATGGCCAGCAGCTTTTCGGCGGCTGTATCCTGCATGTCACTGCATAATATATTTTCAATTTCAGGATCTTCAATTTTGTTATACAGGCCGTCCGAACAGATCAGCCATACATCTCCCGATTTCTTTTCCTGCTCAATAATATCCACTTCCACCAATGCGGATGTGCCTACCGCGCGTGTAATGACGTTGCGATAGGGATGCACCTTGGCTTCTTCCGGTGTGATGGCATTGCTGCGCAGCATTTCGCCGACTACGCTATGATCCTGTGTGATACAGCGCAATTTGCCGTCCCTGAGCAAATAGGC
>DAOPIR010000129.1:0-8397 GCA_035399245.1 Candidatus Limiplasma sp. | reverse complement strand
TGACCAAATATGGCCCCGTGACGAACAGTATGTACGGCATCGTGATCTTGCGGAAGCTCTGGAACGCGTTGGCACCATCGATGCGCGCGCTTTCCAGAATATCCTGCGGGATGTTCATCAGGATGCCTGTGGCAATCAGCATCAGGTACGGAATGCCGATCCACATGTTGATGAGGATAATCATCACCTTGGCCCACACGGGATCGGTCAGGAACGGAATGTAAGCGTAGCTTTGCGAAACCAGGCCGATCTGCTTCAAAAAATCGGTCAGGCCGATATTGGCGCAGATGGTGTTGACGATGCCGGTATTGGCAAAGAAGTTGCGCACCAGCAGCAGCGACACAAACTGCGGCACCGCGATGGCGACCACGAAAAACGTACGCCACATGCCTTTCCAGCGTGTTTTTTTGTTGTTGATGAACATCGCCAGCAGGATGCCGAAGATGAAGTTGGTCGCCGTTGCAAACACAGCCCATACCAGCGTCCAGCGGAGCACCTTGCCAAACGAATAGCCAAACGTAATCGTCTGCGAGCGGGTGAACAGCGTTTTGAAGTTGGCAAATCCCACCCACGTAAACAGGTTGGTAGGCACCATGTGCGTTTGGTCATAGTTGGTAAACGCCACACAAATCATCACCAGCAGCGGTATAATGGTAAACAGGATCACACCAAGGCTTGGCAGCGCAAGCAGCGTAATATAAAATTTCTTATTAAACAGGCTGCGGATATCATCGTGGAAGGTGTTAATCTTTTTGCCGCTTTCCTTTTGGATTTGCAGCTTGCGCACCGCATGCACGTTTTTAATCCAGAACACAAGCATACCCGCCGCTACCAGAATGGCAAACAGGCCGAACAGCAGGATCATAAACGAATGGTCGTAATCGTTGACTTCGTTTTTCATGGTTTCGGGATTGAACACCGCCTGGCGCTTTACCGTGCCCAGCGTACCGAATTTGCTCAGGTATGGCCACAGCGCGATGGGATAGAATACGAAAACAAAGACCTGGAACAGGGTTACCAGCACACCTTTTACGTACTGCTTACGTCCGAAATATCCCGCGCCGAACAGCACAAGTGACAGGCGAACCCATAGATCGCCGTCCCGGATATCCCGTCCGAACTGTACGAAAAACGACGCAGCCTTACGGCAGAAAGAAAGCAGCGCCTTGCCTGCGCCGCGGGATTGGGAAGCTTTATTCCCGTCCATTGCAACGCTCCTTTCGCTGATACAACACAGCCCGCGCGCCCATGGGAGCGCGCGGGCGTGTTATTGGTTCTATTGCAGTGGTACGGTTATTCGACGGTTGCCGTGATGCCGGCGACCATGTTGTCAAGCAAGGTCTGGAGTTCGGTGCCGTCCGCGTTGCCGCCGTAGATGATCGCGCCAAACGCAGCGGCGGGAGACCAGTAGTTGCCGCCTACGCGCTGGGTGGTGGCATATGCGCTCTGCTCGGCTAGCGCCGCAATGGCGGGAGCGGCCTGCACTTCATCGGATGCGCCCGCTACGAGGTTGGACGGGCCCTGGCCGCGAAGCACGAAGCGGGAAATCTGGCTTTCTTCGTTGGTCATGTAATCCGCAAACATCATGGCCCAGCCGACATTAGCGCTGTAGGCGTTCACGCCCACCAGCTTATAGCCGGCAAACGACGCCATCTGCACCTGCTCACCCGCTACGGTATAGGTGGGCAGCTTGGTGGCGGCATAATCATCGCCCCAGGCTTCCTGCGCGGCGGTAGCGTTCCACACGCCGTTGATGCCGGCGATAACGCTGCCGTCCTTGATGCCGGTTACAAACTCGCTGTCACCCTGGTTGATAAAGCCGGGATTGGCGGCAATGGCCAGCATGGCTTCGGCAACCTGCACACCGGTAATGGGCGTATCCGTTGCGTTCCAGTTGCAGTAGTTGTTTACGCCGTCATCCATCAGGTACATATCCAGCCCCGCGCCCGCGAAGAAGGAATACATATACCAGCCGCCGCTCATTTCCATGGATACGTACTTGCCAGCAGCAGCCGCAACAGCCATCATGCCGTCAAGCGTCTGCACGTCTTCGTCGGTGAAGTAGGCTTTGTTGTAGAACATGAAATAGCCGTTATCGGCCGTGGCGGGATAGGCATACAGCGAATCGCCCACGGTAGCCGCGGCCACCGAGCCGGCGCCGTTGCGCGCGATAATATCATCCGTATTTAGCGATACAGGCTGCAGCGCGCCCGCGTTTACCAGCTCACCAAGCTGGTCGTCGGCAAAGGTGTATACATCCGCCGCCGCGGTAATATCGGTCAGCACGGTGTCCTTGCAGGTAGCCTCGGACTGGATGCCGACTTTGATATCGAAGGTCGTGTCGGGATTGGCGGCTTTGAAGTTGTCGATCACGCCGTTGATCCACGTCTGATCCGCGTCGTCGCCGACCCATACAAGCAGGGCAACCGTGTCGTCCGCAACAGCCAGCGTAGCCAGGCTGAGCAGCATGCACACAGACAGAAGCAATGCAATAAATTTCTTCATAGTAATTCCTCCATTTGATTTATTTTGGACTTTGAGTAAAACCCTCGGTTCTTGGTTTTACTATAACATCCACAAATTACCCTGTCAATCATTAACTGAAACTACTAAAAAAGAATTGTGTAAATATTATGTTAAGGCGTTTTTTGCGCCGTTGCCCGCAGTTTTCCCCTATGCTATAATGTGAAAAACAGATCCGTATTTCCCAACCGGACAGGGAGGCTTCGCCATGATTACAACGCGCCGTATTTTCTTGCTGTTTGCCATGATCCTTGCGCTTGTTTCCTGCGCAATGCTTCCGGCAGTCGCGGACGGGATTTTCGTTACACCCGTTGCGGGATTGGCCGAAGATTTCCTGTTTTCGGCAGATATATCCAGCGTGATTGCCGAGGAAAACAGCGGCGTGGTGTATTACGACGCCGATGGCAATCCGGCCGACCTGTTTGCGCTTTTGAAGGATAGCGGTTTTAAGGCCGTGCGTGTGCGCGTGTGGGTAAACCCCTATGATGAAAACGGCAGCGCTTACGGCGGCGGGGTTTGCGATCTGAATACCGTGTGCGCAATCGGAACGCGCGCCGCGGCGGCCGGCCTTTTCCTGATCGTGGACTTCCATTACAGCGATTTCTGGGCCGATCCCGGTAAGCAGATGTGCCCCAAAGCGTGGGAGGGCATGACGATCGATGAAAAGACCGATGCGCTGTACGCCTATACCTGCGACAGCCTGCAAGCGATTTTGGACGCGGGCGCGGATATTACGATGTTGCAGATCGGCAACGAAACCGACGCCGGCCTGGCCGGCGAGACCGACTGGAACCATATCGCAGCGTTGATGAACGCGGGCAGCCGCGCTGTGCGCGAGGTAACCCCCAACGCACTGGTAGCCGTGCATTTTTCCAAGCCCGACGCCCGCTATGCCAGGCTGTTATGGGGCCGCAGCGTGGATTACGACGTATACGCCGTCAGCTACTATCCCTTCTGGCACGGAACGCTGGAAAACCTCGAAGCGGTGCTGACCTCCGTTGCCGAGGAATACGGCAAGCAGACGTTCGTGGCGGAAACCTCCTATATCTACACCGAGGAAAACGGCGACCAACAGGCCAACTCCGTGCCATCCACCGGCGCGGTGCTCAGCTACGCCGCCACCGTGCAGGGGCAGGCCAATGCGCTGCAAGCGGTCACGCAGGCGGCGTCAGACGGCGGAGCCATCGGCTGGTGCTACTGGGAGCCCGCGTGGCTGCCCGTGCCCGGCGACACCTTCGAGGCGCAGTCCGCCCTGTGGGAACAATACGGCTCCGGCTGGGCCAGCTCCTACGCCGCGAGCTACGATCCCGACGACGCAGGGCTGTATTACGGCGGTTCCTCGTGGGATAATCAGGCCCTGTTCAATTTTACCGGTCATCCGCTGGCCACGCTTAGCTTCCCGCTGTACGCCTATACCGGCTCCACGGCGGAGCGCGCGGTGGACAGCTATCAAAGCGCCACAGCCACCGGCTTTGCGGGCGACCCCGTAACAATGCCGGAAACCGTAGACGCGGTATTTAACGACGGTTCCACCGAGGCCGTAGCCGTGACGTGGGACGAAGCGCAGCTTTCAGCCGCCGAAGCCGCCGGCGTGGGCACCTATGAAATTGACGGCAAGGCAAGCGGCGCGTCCGTTACCTGCGCGCTCAGCATTACGGCGGATAACTACCTGCGCAATCCCGGCTTTGAGGACACCGACATGAGCATGTGGACGGTGGAAAACCTCGGCGCGACCGACCAGGCGTACCGCGCCGAAAGCACCAACGACATCAAAAGCGGCAAGGCATTATTCCACTTCTACGATACCGAAAATGTGGAGTTTACCATCGAGCAAACGGTCACCGGCCTCGCCGCCGGCAATTACAGCTTCAGCCTCTACATCATGGGCGGAGATGCCTCCGAGCAGAATATGTATACCTACGTCAAGCTCAACGGCGAGCTTTACGCCACCGCCGGTATGGGCATCACCAAATGGAAGGAATGGCAGCACCCCACCATCGAAAATATTCCCGTTGCCGACGGCGACACAGTTACCGTGGGCGCCTATGTGCAGTGCACCGGTTCCGGCCCGTGGGGCAAGCTGGACGACTGGATGCTCAACAAAGCAAAATAGAAGCCGCAGCGGCTTTTTGAAAGGTTTTTGACTTGAAGGACAAGATCGAAATCAAAGACGCGGATATCGCGGGCAGCGATGCCGCGCAGCTTTTGCACGAGCTCAGCGGCATTTTGGCAAGCATTACAGGTGCAAGCGGTGCCGCCAGCTTTGCCGCGGAGGACGTAGCTGCTCCGCGATCCGCGTTTGTGATTGCCTATGTAAATGGGTTGGCCTGCGGCTGCGGGGCGCTGCGTCCGGTTTCAGCCGTCATGGCGGAAATCAAGCGCGTCTATGCCCGCCCGAACACCCTGGACATTGGATCTGCCCTCATCAGTGCGCTGGAAGCGCGTGCCGCCGCGTTCGGATATACCAAGCTGGTTCTGGAAACGCGAAAGGTGAACACCGCCGCCGTTGCGTTTTACCAAAAGCATGGTTATCGCACCTGCCCCAACTTCGGGAAATATGTTCATCGGCCGGAGGCCATCTGCATGGCCAAGCATCTATAAAGAAATGCCCTCCTGCAAAAGCAGGAGGGCACAGCTTATTCCGCCGCCTGTTCCAGATCCCAGATATGCCGATCTTTTCGGAATAGCAAGCAGGTGAGGATCCCCGTAAACGCGATTACGAAGAACAGGAACGCCGCACCGGAGCCTTTTCCGGAACCGAAAGCGGCGATCAGCAGGCTTTCGGGCGATTGGGCCGCCATAAGGGGCTCGAACACGCTGTCCACCAGCACGCCGCCCAGAAAGTAGCCGATGGGAATGGTGAAGAACTGGAAGGTGTTGCGCACGGAGAACACACGCCCCTGCATGGTCACGGGAATACGGGTGCGGAAAATCACGTCCATATTGGCGTTCATCAGCGGGATCATCAGCCAGCCCGTGATCGCACCGATGCACCACACGGAAACCGAGCGGCCAAACGCCAGCAGAAAGTTTTCCGTGCTCATGGAGATCAAGAGCGAGTTCATAATCACGCGCACACGGCTTTTAGGTGCGGGCATCAGGGAGCTTGCCGCGCTGCCTAAAAGCATGGCGATGCCTGTAACGGTGTTCACAACCCCCAGCGCCACCTCTCCGCCGCCGGACCGGGACAACAGCATCGCGGGCAGCGCCGCCGAGTAGATGGACGCGGTAAAGTTGATCGCGGCCAGAAACAGGATCAGGTCGAGAATCCCTCGATTGTGTTTCAGGTATCGCAGGCCGGCTTTGGCCGCGTGCAAAATAGGTTCCTTTTCCTTTGCTTCCTCCTGCAGCTTCGGGATTTTTACAAAGAACAGCAGCCCGACAAACGCCACCGCAAAGGTAAACAAATCAATCCAAATTACCGTTTGCAGCCCCGCCAGCGCCAGCACGGCCGCCGCTGCGACCGGCGTCAGGATATTGACCAGCGAGTTGGAAAACGAACGCATTCCGCTCACCTTTTGGTAATGCTTTTGAGGGGTGAGCAGCGTAACCGTCACATCGGCGGCGGGGCGCTGTACGGTGTTCATCAGCCCGTTGAGTGCATTCAGGACATACAGATGCCAGATTTGCAGCTGTCCGGTTTGCAGCAGCACCAACACAGCCACCGAACACAGTGCGGCGAAGCTGTCGCTTAGAAGCATAGTTATTTTTTTGTTCCATTGATCGCTCAGCGCGCCCGCGAAGATGCTCATCAGCACATACGGGGCATACGAGCAAACGGTCAGCATGGCTGTGGTGAGCGCCGAGCCCTGCTGCTGATACGACCAGATAATCAAGGCGAAGTTCGTCATCGAGCTGCCCAGCGCGGAAAGCGCTTGGGTTGACCATAAAATCAAGAAGCTGTGAAGCTCTTTGACCAAAATTTTAAGTTTATGCATGAGACTTTGCTCCTTATCATTTTGAAGTTCAAACTGATAATGCAAAGCCCATCGGGACGAGGATTATTGCTCCATACAGGTTCGCCCGTTCAGGCCTTGCATGGAGCCGAAGCAATGCAGAGAATCAAAATCGTTTCCTCCCGTCGCTGCCTGTTGATACTACAGCATAGCATATTCCCCTATCGGAAGTAAAGCACAGCGGCAAATAGAATGTATAATCCTCCGGTTGCGTAAGCAACCGCACCGCTATTCATCATTCTTAATTTCTCATTCGCCCTTTGCTATCGCCCCATCCAGCACCGCGGCAATGCTTTCGTGGATTACCAGGTCGGCCTGATGGTCGTAGGCGGTTTCCTGCTTGTTGATGAGCGCGAGCTTGGCCCCATGACGATAGTTCAGCAGGCCGGCTGCCGGATAGACCGTCAGCGATGTGCCGCCCACAATCAACAGATCGCAATGCGAAATAGCACGGATGGCGCTGTCCACCACGGTGGAATCCAGCTGTTCTCCGTAAAACACGATATCGGGACGCAGCATCCCGCCGCAGACGCAGCGGGGCGGGCCCTCCTGTTTGAGAATGTAATCCAGATCATACACCTTGCCGCACTTCATGCAGAGGTTACGCAGCACCGTGCCGTGCAGCTCGTACACCGTTTGGCTGCCCGCATCCTGGTGCAGGCCGTCGATGTTCTGCGTGACCACGGCTTTCAGCTTGCCCTGCTTTTCCAGCCGTGCCAGCGCATAGTGGCCGGCGTTTGGCTTGGCGTCGGGGTAAAGCATCACATCCCTGTAAAATTGCCAGAATTCCTCGGGATGGCTGTGAAAAAAGCCGATGGAGAGCATCTCCTCATAGCTCCTGCCTTCGGCACGGTTATACAGCCCGTGCGCACTGCGAAAATCCGGCAGCCCGCTTTCTGTGCTCATTCCGGCGCCGCCGAAAAACACGATTCGTTTACTGTGGTCAATCAGCTGCCGCAGATCATCGGCAGCCTTTGAAGTCTCCGACATGGTACACGCCTCTTTCCTGTTCATCCGGAGCTTAAACGCTATACGTGTCCTTCGATAAAAATCAACAAATCCCTACGCGAAAAGCACAGCTTTTACGGTTTGTGTAAAAGCATTCATTGCATTCACTTCGCCGGAATCCCGCGCCTTCGTTTTATTCCTTATAAAAATAGGATCGATTGTCTATGGCTCGCATGGTCGCCAGAATACCGTCCAGATGATCATATTCGTGCTGCAAAAGCTCCGACAGATCGCCCTCCAGCGCGAGGGTGTGCTCCGCCCAATCGAGATCCCGATAGCGAATGGTGCAGCGCTTATGCCTGTATACCTTCACCAGCAAATGCGGAAAGGACATGCAGTCGTCCATTACCGTCATCATCTCGTCATCCGCAAACGTCAGGATCGGATTGATAAACACGATCGGTTGATCCACATAAAAATAGATCAGCCGTTTTTGCACGCCGATCTGCGGCGCCGCGATTGCACGGCCCGCGTGGTACTGCTCCCGATAAGCAAACAGCGTATCGCGCAGATCGTCTATAGCAGGCAGCATCGCCTGCCGTTCGTCCTTTTGTACCGGAGCGCAGACTTCATATAGTGCCGGATTTCCCAGCAATAATACCTTTTGTTTCATTTTCATCCCGCCCTTCCCTGCAAATTGTACCACCGAAAGGGCAGGCGATCAATCCGTCAATCCATCCAGCATACGCCCAGATACGAAAGCCCCAGATGGATGGTAAGCACGGGTCCGAGGCTGACCATGCGCAGCTCCAGCCTGTCTCCCAGGCGGGCGCGCAGCATGGCTTGCAGCCGCGTCAGCATGGGATTGTCGATGTGGCAGTGGATCACCACGTACGCAACGCCCTGCGGCACGCTCTCCACCAGCTTTTTCAGCTGCTCATGGCTGCCGCGCGCGGTACCGTCGGAGTAC
>DAOPIR010000128.1:0-8479 GCA_035399245.1 Candidatus Limiplasma sp. | reverse complement strand
TATCAGCGATATGTCCTCGTTCAACACACTGAAGGAGGACATATCGCTGATATCGATCATGCCGTTAAGAAGACTTTTGTAAGAAATATATAAGCCAATAAACCCGGTGCTGTTGGTGCTGCCGATGGGCAGCTGCTGTATGTATGGCAAAACGCGCTGTTTAACACCGGAAAGATAGATCACTGTCTCCGGTTGCAGCGTGCAGGATACCGCCTGCATCTGGCGCTGCGCCCATGCGTTTGCATCAATGTCTGTTTCGCTTCGGATGGTTTCATGGAAAAACATGGGGAGCTTGCTGGCAAACGACCCTTGCACGACATATCCATTTTTCTTGGCATAAACGAACAGATATGCGTTGGGTGAAAGTCCGAGCGAGACCTCATAAAGGTAATCCATATATTCCTTTATTTGGTACATATTCTTCGATTTTACGGGATCTTCCAGATTGAGTACAAAGTTGGTTTGGTAATATGCCGCAATACGGTATATCACCGCATTGACCTGCGATAATCTTTCGTCCACAAGATCACGTATCGACGTGAGCGTTTTAAGATTGAACTCCTCCACGTTTGCGGTTACGATCCGCTGAGCTTCACTGTAGCTGGCCCACGCGCTGACAATAGCGATGACGAAAACGACCAAATACGATAAAAAGAACCGCAACGGTATCGTATTTCGATGAACCAGGAGTAAGCGCAAACGTGATGGTTGCGTAAAAATTTTCAAAAAAATCCC
The DNA here is from genome assembly GCA_035399245.1 of Candidatus Limiplasma sp. Lineage (GTDB taxonomy): Bacteria > Bacillota > Clostridia > Christensenellales > Aristaeellaceae > CAXXOK01. The sequence continues at coordinate 7,744 of DAOPIR010000128.1, read as the reverse complement.
TCAATTTGTGCTATATCCATGTATGCTATAGTACTATATTTCACCTATTATTACAAGAAAACCGAAAATAATGGATGGAGCTAAATAATTGTACGCTGTAAAACCTGTGCTTTGAGATAGAAACTGTACCTTACGAAAACAATGTCCCTTGTTTGACTGAAACCGCGTGTGCTATGTTGCAAGAAACGGCCAGTCAAGGCGAGCATCCCTATGGATACGCATCAGCTGCCGACGGTGAAACGATAACCTTCATAGAAGGAGAATGCATCATGCTACGGACTTCAGGCGTGCCCTCCTGGAAACGGCATGTTCGGTTGATTCTCACAAACCGAACACTGTATTATATGCTCTTTCCCGGTTTTGCCTTTATGCTTGTATTTCGGTATCTACCGATGGGCGGGCTGATCATTGCGTTTAAGGAATATTCTTTTCGCAAAGGGATTTTTGGAAGCGAATGGGTCGGCCTGAATCAATTCAAGTTCATTTTCACACAAAACCCTGATTTTTTCAACGTTGTCAGAAACACGCTGGTGATCAACCTGCTCAAGCTGCTTTTGTATTTTCCCGCACCGATTATTCTGGCGCTTCTGATCAACGAAGTCAGAAGCATGAAACTAAAACGAACCATACAAACCGCGGTATACCTGCCGCATTTTGTGTCCTGGGTTGTGTTTGGCACGATTGTAATCCAATTTCTGTCGCCTTCCACCGGCATTGTCAACCAGCTGATAGAGATGCTCGGCGGTGAGCCAATTTTCTTCATGCGGGATTCCAAGTATTTTTGGGGTATCGTTGTGCTCAGCGATATATGGAAATCCGCCGGTTGGGGCACAATTTTGTATCTGTCCGCGCTCACCGCTATCGACCAAGAGCTGTACCAGGCGGCTAGAATAGATGGCGCTAATGGATTGCAGGCGACCTGGCATATCTCTATTCCCGGCATTTCAGATACGATCATCGTGCTGTTGCTGCTACAGATCGGTCAGTTGATGGATGTTGGATTTGAGCAAATGTATGTACTGGCCCGCCCGATACTTTACGATGTAGGCGACGTGCTCAGCACGTATATTTATCGCGTCGGCGTAGGTCAGGCACAGTTTAGCATGACAGCTGCAATCGGCCTGTTTCAATCCGCCGTGGGACTGACGCTGATTGTCGTTGCCAACGCAACCTGTAAAAAGCTCTTCGAAAAAAACCTGTGGTGACGAAAAGGAAGATTGGTTATGAAAATTCATTCCCTCCGGAAACCGCAAGTATCCTACTGGATCATCGTCGGACTGCTGATTGCTTTTGCGATCATCTGCATTATGCCGTTTTGGTACGTTATGGTCTCCTCCTTCAGCGACCCGCAGTTGGTCAGGGAAGGCCAGTTCAAGCTGCTCCCTACGGGGTACTCACTGGAAGCCTACCGTGTAGTGTTTCGCGACGTTCGTTTCTTCAACGGCCTTAAAATTACGGTTTTGCGCACGGTAATCGGCACGGTGCTGGCATTGAGCGTGCAGACGATGATGGCGTACGCCCTCAGTAAGAAACTGCCTGGCCGAAAGCTGTTCATGAAGCTCGTTGTGGTGACCATCCTTTTCAACGGTGGAATTATCCCTACGTTTCTGGTCGTGCAAAACCTGTATTTAGTGGATACTTTTTTTGCCTTGATTCTACCCATGGTATTCAATCCCTGGAACGTGGTGCTTTTGATCAGCTTTTTTGCGGCGCAGCCGCAGTCCATTTCCGAATCAGCCAAACTTGACGGCGCGGGTGAATTTACAATTTTCCGCAAGCTCGCGGTGCCCCTGGCAATGCCGGCAATCGTTACTATTTTGCTCTTTATCGCCGTTCGGCACTGGAATGAGCTGATGGACGGCGTGATCTATATCAACTCCGGCCATTTGAAACCCATGCAAGTGTATTTAATTGAGCTTGTCATGCGTTCCACTACCAATACAATGATCGAACCTACGGAGCAGTCGCTGACAGCCATATCCATCCAGACGGCGGTGATTTTCGCCTCTTGCCTGCCGATATTGGCGGTATACCCCTTCCTGCAGCGCTTCTTCGTAAAAGGAATAATGATTGGAGCGGTGAAAGGTTAAATCACCGTTACAAATAGATATCATGATAGGAGGAACCCCAAATGAAGAAAGCCCTGTACTCCCTGGTATCCCTGCTGCTGGTATGTGTGATGGTGCTGGGAACGGCCGTTTTCGCCGTGGCGGAAGACGCGCGTCCCAAAGTTGTCATTCTCACAAGTATCAACGTTGATACCGAAGGAACGGATGTAAACGACAACGATTACATCAATTATATCCGCGACACTATCGGCGTTGATATTGAGTTCATTAACGACGGAACCAACCAGTACCGTCAAAAGATGAACACGATGCTCGCCAGCAACAATCCGCCGGACGCATTTATGCTGATGGACGTTACCCAGCGCATTGATCTGGCGCGTTGGGCGGAGGAAGGCATGCTGCTCGCACTGGACGATTATCTGACTGAGTACTGCCCCGATCTGCTTTCCAGCATCAAGGACGAAGCCTGGGAAGTGACCAAGTACGACGGAAAAATCTATGCGGTGCCCTTTCAACGCTATGATTCCACGCCGTATCTGGCCTTTGTGCGCAGAGACTGGCTTGAAGCTCTGAGCATTGACCCCGCGAACGTTAAAACGATTGACGACTGGTACACCATGCTAAAGAGGTTTGTGACTGACGATCCGGACGGCAATGGAATTGACGATACCTATGGTATTGTGTCCACCACTTCCGGCACGCACCTGACTAACACCTATTTCAAGGACAGCTTCGGCGCGGCGCGCGCAGAAGTGGTCAACGGAGAACTGCTGCCCAATTACATGCTGGACGGCTACAAGAACTGGCTCAAGTTCATGAACAAGCTCTATGAAGAGAAAATTCTGGATCCGGAATATATCGTTAACAGCGGGGCGCAGATGTGGGAAAAAGTCGCCTCTGGCAAATACGGTATGTTCCTGTGGTTCTGGGGCCTGCAGGAGTATATGAGCAAGGGCTTGGATCGCGCGGATCTGGTTGCTATGCAGCCGCCCCTGCGGGATGACGGCAGCGAGGCATCCTACATCTATTCTTCACCCAACCGTCACATGATGGCGATCACCGCCGATTCTAAGAACGTGGAAGCCGTGTTGAAGTTCTTCAACTGGTCATGTACTGAAGAAGGCGCGGTTTTCCTGTATGCCGGTCTGGAAGGCAAGGATTATGACATCGTTGACGGCACCATCGTGCTTCGTGAGGATCGGAAAGGTAAAAACCTCGGTTGGCGCCAGTTGACGCTTGGTGTGCAGCAGCCCAATGTGGGTCAGGAGCCGATCAAGAGCATTCTGGAGCAGAGCTTCGGCAAACTGGGCATGGAGCACCTCGCTTTGGCGACGCAATACGGCGCATACAATGATCTGGATCTGTTCTGCCCCATCTTTGAGGAACTTTCCCAGTATGACTTTGACAAGATCGTTTCGGAATACACCGATAAGGCCATCACCGGCCAGGTCGATATAGACGCGACGTGGGACGACTATATCCAGTCCCTGCGCCAGTCCGGCGGCGATCTGAAGATCCAACTCTCCACCGATTGGTACAACAACGAGTTCATGAATTAATCTCTACAGCCGTAAGGAGGGTCCGCGGGATGGACAAGGTATTGAAGCGCAAGGATATTGAGCGTCTGGCCGACCGATTGTTTCAGGAAGCCGGCGGGCTGCAAGGGATTACGAAGCGCATTCTCAATTTCAGGAACGTCGCGGCCCTCCCCGGCACGATACACAACTACTACTATGTGAACAAGCAGGTTTACGACTACGCAATGCTCAACGCGACCCTCGGCCAGGCGGTTCTCTGCATGGCCGGGGGCGCCCGGGCGCGCGAAGCGGGGGACAGATACGTCCGTATTCTGGACACATTGCAGGATGTTGGGTATCTGATAAATTATCATTTCTGCGACCGCGCGTTCGACGGATACGCCATGTCGCTCCTGGTGCACAGCTGGATGGAGCTCCGGCGTACAGCGCTGTTTGGGGAGATATGCGACCCCGCTGCCGCCCGGCGCATAGAGGATTGGTTTTACACGCGTGCAAAGCAGATGTGGGCTGACCGGGACGGCGCTACCTGGGCCACCTTCCGCCCGTACGACAATCAGGAGATCGGCATCGGCATATGCTCGCTTCTGTCCGTACTGTTAGCAAAGCGCGATCCCATCCTGGCACAGGGGCTTGCTGAGCTCACGGATTCGCGTATCATCGGCTGGGCGAAAAAAAACGGCAATCTAGACGATACGCTTTTTTATTCCCCGGTATTCGCCAAGTCCATGTGGTATTACGCCAAGTACCGGCAGCGGGAGGATCTGCTGCGCTCGGATAATTGCCGGCATACCTTTGAAAGCGTGCTGCAGCAGATGCCGGGGAGCGGCATGTTCACGCAGTACAATTGGACGCAGCACGGCTCGGCGGCCGAAATGATGGCGCTGGGCGCATACCTGTTTGAGGACGGCCGTTATCAATGGATGGCAAACCGCCTTTTAGAGGATAGGCTCTTGCACCGTGAGGAGCGCATTGCTTTTGCTGCGCGAAATATTGACCAGGACAAGCTTACGGCTACCCCGGATCAAGACACGGAACTTGAAGAAGTGATTCTCGCCGAACTCGATTGCCGGGGAAAGTTCGACCATGTTTGGGAAGGGCTGACTGAAAACATCTTTCATCTGTGGTATTTCTGGAGAGACGATCTGCAGCCCGTCAAGCCCGCTGAGGGAAGCCGGGTTTTATACAAATCGGCTGGGCAAGGCCGCTGGCCATATGCGCCGGAGCCGATTTTGCCCGATAAACTGGTATTTCGGGATGGCTGGGAGAACAACAGCCTGTTTGCCATTATAAATCTCTGGGGAGGTCAGAACAGCCCGTCGGCAAAAACGGTATCCCACCGGTATCCCGCGGCGAACGAGCTGATTACCCTGGTATGGGGCTCGCCGTTTGTGGTGCAAAACATTGACCAGGTTACCCGCGATATCCACATACACCGCAAAGACCTCAATGCCTTCTGCCTGCGCGAGAACGGGCACTGGTTGAGCGCTGAGCTGATCGGAGAGCTAAAGTTCGGCGTGTATCCGGCGCTGGACATGATGAACGCAAAACTGGAGGCTATACACGCATTTGACAACGCCGCGTTTTCCAAATCGACGTTGTATGAATATCGCGGATGGACGAATGAGCGCACGGTTGTTCTCGTGAAGGGCCAGGCCCTGATTGTGTTTGACCAATGCTTTGGCTGCGCGGCTGGAGAAGGCGGGGTGCGCTGGCATCTGCAGGGAGACATGATTGACCGTCAGGCTGCGTCTCTCCGCCTGAGAATGCTGGACAGCGAACTGAGTATTGGCTACCCTTGCGCGTCTGTGGGTGCAGTTCACCCGGAGATTACGAAAAACACACGCGTGATACCTATTAGCCAGCATCATGCCGACTGGGATTTGGACTTGATCGCAAACGCTAAGCGAATGGGATTTGTAACGCTGTTTTCCAGTGACCGCAGCGCTGAGGAAGCCACGGCCCTGCCGGTTACAGCAGCCGGGAAGGACGCATATCCAAACGCCATGGCGGTTGCGCTGCCCTCCGCGGCAGCCGGCACCCGCCTGTCTCAGTATCGGGATGAATACGATTATCGTGTTCTGTCCACAGACGCTCTGATCTTCATGATAACAACCCACGGCGATACCCGATTGCTGTCGTTTTGCGACGCAACAACCATTACCTGGGATCTTGAAGGCGGTGCAGATGTGCGTTTTGCCGGATGCTCTCCTTCTGATTGGGAAATATGCGGCAGCACGCTGCAACTACGGTCGCATACGCCGGTAAGCGGCCAGGTTTACGTCACAGCTGCAGTATCCGGGAAATTAACAGCAGCGTTTACGCCGGTAAGCGAATAGACGTTTTGGAGGAAACCATATGATTCGTGTGGCTATTATTGGAACCGGGAACATTGCACCATCGCACATAGAAGGGTATCTGTGTTTCAGGGACCGGTGCGAAATTGTTGCGCTGGTTGATATTTATCCGGAAAAGGCTGAGATGCTCAAAAAGAGATTTGGGCTGGCAGCGCAGGTTTACGACAGCCACGAAAAGCTGCTTGCCTCAGGCGGTATTGATCTGGTAAGCATATGCACACCGCCGTATACGCATGCCGCGCTCTCCATCGCGTGCATGAAGCATGGGATGGATGTGATTTGTGAGAAACCGATGGCGGCATCGCTACGGGAATGCGACGCCATGATAGAAGCAAGAGATCAAACGGGGCGGAGGCTTTCTATAATTTCGCAAAACCGCTTCCGTTCGCCGATTATGAAATTGAAACAAATCCTGGATTCGGGCATTGCGGGTAAAGTTCTGCATGCGCAGGTTGATTCGGTATGGTGGCGCGGACATTGCTATTTTGACCTATGGTGGCGCGGCACATGGGAAAAAGAAGGCGGGGGCTGCACGTTGAATCATGCGGTGCATCAGATTGATATACTGAACTGGATGAAGGGGCTCCCGGTCGAGGTATCTGCAACGGTTGCCAATCTGAACCATGATAATTCCGAAGTGGAGGATTTTTCCATAACGGTTGCAAAGTACGCTGACGGCTCCGTATCGACTGTGACGAGTTCCTTGGTACACCATGGTGAAGAGCAGCAGATTGTGTTCCAATGCGAATATGCAAAAATCAGCGCGCCATGGGACGTGATATCCTATGAGTCTACCCAGAACGGGTTTGGCAAACCAAGCGAAGAAATGGAACAAAAGATTGAGGCAGAATATCAAAAGCTGCCGGATTTGGAATACGAAGGGCATGCCGGGCAATTGGACAACGTGATGCGCTCAATCGAGGAAAACAACCATGCCTTTCTGGTGCAGGCCGAGGACGGGCGTAAAACGCTGGAATATATCACAGCTGTTTATAAGTCCGGGTTTGAGGAACGCAAAGTGAGCCTGCCGCTGCGCAGGGACGATTTGTTTTATACCATAGAGGGAATGCATGCCAATGTAAGAAAGTTTCATGAAAAGAGCGCTTCGGTAGCAAACTTTGTGCCTATGGATATCACAACCGGCAACGATTATTCGAAGTATAACTATCAAAAACGTTCGGTACAGAAAGAGCGGTAAGCACGATGGATATGCGAGACGGTATGAACTATGCCCCAAAGGGTAAACCGATGCCAGTTGTAAAAAAAGGGGAATTCGTGTTCTCCGTTGCCTATCTTAAGCATGGTCATATCTTCGGAATGACAGCCGGGCTGCTCGAAGCAGGGGCAACGATTAAATATGTATATGATGACGACCAGACACTGGTGGATCGATTTCTGGAAATGCATCCGCAGGCGATACAGGCAGAGAGCTTTCAGACAATTCTGGATGACGGTGACACCCGGCTGGTCGCTTCCGCCGCTGTTACATCCAAGCGCGCTGAGGCGGGCTTTCAGGTCATGCGCAGCGGTAAGGATTATTTTACCGATAAAGCTCCGTTTACAACTTTGGAGCAGATAGAAACTGCCAGGCGGTTAATCGCGGAAACCGAACGGAAATATATGGTGTACTACAGCGAATACCTGCATGTTGAAAGCGCTGTATATGCAAAACAATTGATTGACGAAGGCGCGATCGGCAAGGTTGTGCAGGTGATGGGGCTGGGGCCGCATCGATTGAATGCCTCTTCTAGGCCGGACTGGTTCTTCAGGAAGGAACAGTACG
>DAOPIR010000127.1:0-8546 GCA_035399245.1 Candidatus Limiplasma sp. | reverse complement strand
GCATTGCTGTCCTTGATGGTATTGGGAAACAGATCCACGATCTTGTCAATTTCCTTAAAGTACAGGCTCCATCCAAGCCAGCCATGCTCGTAGGGCGTTAAGCCGCTCACAATGGACGTGGTAGCCGCCGTTGTGGTAGACGGAAACACAGAGGATATCGGCCTGACCAGATGGCTTCGCATAAAGCTATCCTCCGGCAGAAAGTGCTCCAGTGAATCCATTCCCATTCCGTCAAACAGCATCAGCACAACGTTCTGATAGCCTTTATCCAGCACTGTGTCCAGGCAGGGAAGCGTTTGATGTTTGCATTTCGCTCCAAAGCTGCGCAGAATCGAGTTGGACAGATTAACCAATCCGTTTTCATAGTCCGGATATTGCATGACGGTGTCACCTCCGATTGCTATTGATGATAGCACATATAGTCGCAACTGGACAACCTGAAATCCAAACCGTATAATAGCATGGAAATGAAGCTTGCGAAAGGAAGTGCCCGGATTGAAGCGAGCCGATGGACGAACAGAAACACAGGCGCGTAACTGCACCATTGAAACAGATTTTGTTAAAACAGCTGACGGAAGCTGCCTGATCACCATAGGGACCACCAAGGTGATCTGCACCGCCAGCGTTGAAGAAAGCGTACCGCCCTTTCTGCGTGATGCACAGCAGGGATGGGTCACCGCCGAATATGCCATGCTGCCTGCATCTACCGGCACGCGCAAAAAGCGTGACGGCATCAAAAAAGATGGCCGCAGTGTGGAAATTCAGCGTCTGATCGGGCGCTCGCTCCGGCAGGCGGTTGATATGAAGCTGCTGGGGCAGCGCACGATCACACTGGATTGCGACGTGCTGCAGGCCGACGGCGGCACACGCACGGCATCCATCACTGGCGCGTATGTTGCGCTGGTGCTCGCCGTGAAAAAACTAATGCAAAACGGGCTGCTTTCCGTTAACCCGATCATCGGGCAGGTTGCGGCCGTCAGTGTCGGCATCGTCAACGATCAACCGCTGCTTGATCTCTGTTACGCAGAGGATTCCAACGCACAAACCGATATGAACCTGATCATGAACCAGCAGGGAGACTTCATCGAGCTGCAGGGCACAGGCGAAGGCCGCGCTTTTACCGTGCGTGAGTTACAGACTTTGCTGGACTACGGCCGCCACGGCATTTTAGAATTGATGCATACACAGCGCATTGCCTTGTCGCAGGACGCAAGCCATCTTTTGCCGTTGCCGCGGCTGGCGGTTGCATCCTCCAACGTCCATAAGCTCAAAGAACTGCGGGATCTTTTCCAGGGAATTTGCGAGCCCGTCGGCATGAAAGCGCTTGGGTTTACCGATGAAATTGAAGAAAGCGGCAAAACCTTTGCACAAAACGCAGTATTAAAGGCCGAGGCCATAATGAAAGCGACCGGACTGCCCACGCTGGCCGATGACAGCGGCCTTTCCGTAGATGCGCTTGACGGCTCCCCAGGCGTATACAGTGCTCGCTATGCTGGCGAGCACGGCGATGATGCCGCCAACAACACCCTGCTTCTGAAAAACATGGAAGGGCAAAAGAACCGCAGCTGCAAATTTGTCTGCACCATGGCGCTGGCCTTGCCGGCTGAAGGTACAATCACCGTCACAGGCGAGTGCCACGGCACCCTGCTGACCGCTCCGCGCGGTGAAAGCGGCTTCGGTTACGACCCTCTTTTCCTTTATAACAATGAAAATACCTTTGCCGAGCTTAAGCCTAAAGAAAAGAACGCCGTCAGCCACCGTGCCAATGCCGCCGAACAAATGCGAAAGATTTTGCAGCAGCTTTTTTGGCTATGAGATTAATCGTTTTCAGCGATACCCATCAGAATACGGCGTTTTTTCAGCGTTGCGTACAGCAGGCAATGGAGGATGGTCCGATTGACGCCCTCCTGCACTGCGGGGACGGTGTTCGCGATCTGGATTGTGTGGAAAGCGATTTGCTGCGTGCCAATCCGCATATCCTGCTGTATGCGGTACGTGGAAACTGTGATCTGTATCTGACGCAATACCCTGTGACAGAAATGCTGGAATTGCAGGGTGTCCGCATGATGCTGACGCACGGGCATACCTTTCAGGTTAAGCAGGGCCTCGGCCCGCTTGCCAGTGCCGCACGGGAGATGGGCGCAGACGTTGTGTTTTTCGGCCATACGCATCAGGCGACTGTTGTTAAAAAGCACGGAGTTACCCTTATCAATCCCGGCTCGCTTACCTCGTACGCCTATACGGAAACAGCCTATTTGGAAGTCTTGATTGATGTGCACAAAAACATTCGTGAAAATTTTATCAAGCGGCATTTGAAATAACGTTGACAATTAAAAACTTCCGTGATAGGATACCCAATATACCCGATCTTTTTAGTCGGGTATAGAAAGGCAGGGTACCATGAAGCTTTCCACACGCGGAAAATACGGCCTGTATGCCATGCATTATCTAGCGCTGCATCAGCACGAAGGTCCGCAGAGCCTCAACTGCATCGCGTCTGTCGGTATTCCCAAGCAGTACCTGGAACAGCTGTTGGGCAGCCTGCGGCGCAGCGGTTTGATCGATTCGGTTCGCGGTGCTAACGGCGGGTATCAAATTGCAAAACCGCCGTCTGAAATTTCCGTTTTAAACATTATCGATGCGTTGGAAGGCCCGCTGGCACTGAGCGACTGCCTGTCGTCCGATACGGCGTGTGCCAAAGCAGACCAGTGCCGTGTGCGGCTGGTATGGGAAAAGCTGACGGAATCCATCAACCGCGAACTCGCCGGCGTAACGCTGAATGATATGATGTAAGATGTGAGGAGAACGAATATGAACCATCAATTGATTTATCTGGATAACGCGGCAACCACTGCCGTTCGCCCCGAAGTGCTGGACGCCATGCTCCCCTATTTTTCCAAAGCATACGGCAATCCCAGCTCCATCCACTCCATCGGCCGTGAGGCCAAGATTGCGGTTGAAACCGCACGCCGGCAGGTAGCCGCCGCCATCGGCGCACAGCCGCAGGAGATCTATTTCACCGCCGGCGGTTCTGAAAGCGATAACTGGGCGCTGCGTGGCATTGCGGATGTAACGCAGGGCAAGCACATTATCACCAGCGCTGTTGAGCACCATGCCATCCTGCATACGTGCGAGTATCTGGAAACGAAGGGCTATCGCATCACCTATCTGCCTGTGGACGAGTATGGACGCGTAAATCCGCAGGATGTGAAAGCCGCCATCACGGACGACACCATCCTGATTACAATCATGACCGCCAACAATGAGATTGGCACTCTCGAGCCGATCGCAGAGATTGCGGCAATTGCCAAAGACGCCGGCATCACCTTCCATACGGATGCCGTTCAGGCTGTCGGCGCGATCCCGATCGACGTTAACACGCTGGGCGTTGATATGCTCTCCATGTCCGCACACAAGTTTAACGGTCCCAAAGGAATCGGCGCTCTTTACATCCGCAAGGGCCTGCGCATTTCGCCTCTTATTTTCGGCGGTGCACAGGAGCGTAAGATGCGCGCCGGTACGGAAAACCTTGCCTCCATCGTCGGCTTTGGCAAAGCCATTGAACTGGCTAACGCCGAGTTGGACGCACATGCCGAAAAGCTGTCCAGGCTGCGTGACAAGCTGATCAACGGTGTTTTCGAAGCCATCCCCGATGTTCGCCTGAACGGCCATCCCATCGACCGGCTGCCCAATAACTTTAATATGTGCTTCCGCTTTATCGAAGGCGAATCCCTGCTGATGCGGCTGGATCTTGCCGGTATTGAAGGCTCCAGCGGCTCGGCCTGCACCAGTGGCAGCCTGGATCCCTCGCATGTATTGCTGGCGATCGGCCTCCCCCATGAAATCGCCCACGGCAGCTTGCGCCTGACACTTGGCCTGGACACTACGCAAGACGACGTCGACTATGTACTCAAGGAGCTGCCTAAAGTTGTACAGAGCCTGCGGGATATGAGCCCGCTGTATACCAGCTGTGAAGTAAAGGAGAATGCATAATGTATTCAGAGAAGGTAATGGATTATTTTGAACATCCCCGCAATGTTGGCGAAATTGAAAACGCTTCGGGCACCGGTACGGTCGGCAACCCAAAATGCGGAGATATCATGAAGATGGATCTTTTAGTGGAAGACGGTATCATCAAAGACGCGAAATTCAAAACCTTCGGGTGCTGCGCCGCGGTAGCAACCAGCAGCATGGCAACCGAAATGATTATCGGAAAAACAGTTGAGGAAGCTTTGGCCCTGACCAACAAAGAGGTTACCGACGCGCTGGGCGGACTGCCGCCCGTAAAGCTGCATTGCTCGGTATTGGCGGAGGAGTCCATCCACGCCGCTTTGGAAGATTACAAGAAAAAACACGCGTAATCTTGCTTCCCGAAAGGAAGGCATATGCCCGAAGTACACGGAAATTTGGACGGTATCAAAAACGCTGCCCTTACGGAGATTACGGCTCTTTATGACGAGCCTATTGTTGCCGACTCCTTTATCCCCTATGAACTATTGGAAAAGATTTCTTCCTTTTCCGCATCCCTTAATCGTGAAATCGCTCTATATATATCCCGCTACGGCGATATTGTCGATGTAATCATCGGCCGTTCGGACAGGATTGACCTGCCCGATATTCGCCTGCGGCGAAGCGCGGCGCGCCTGTCTATGGTGCGCTGTATTCATACGCATCCGCAAAGCAGCGGTGAGCTGAGCGATGTGGATATTTCGGCACTCCAAACCATTCGTCTGGATGCAATGTGCGCTGTTGGCGTCAGCAAAAACGGCTCGCCTACCACGGTGCAGTGTGCCTTTTTAGATCCGGATGTGATCGATGGTACGCAATTATCCGAAATTCTTTCTGCAAAAACGCTGCCGGATACCACGTGGCTGCGGCAGATTGAGGACGTGGATAGCCGTTACCGTGCCGCGGCTCCCGTCGCGCAGCAGGATACGGAGCGCGCTGTTTTGGTTGGGATTGATACTGAGGATTCGTTGGTTGAGTTATCCATGCTTGCCGAAACAGCCGGCGCGCAAACCATCGGGCGCGTGCTTCAAAAGCGCCAAAAGCCGGACAACCTGTACTGTATCGGCAAAGGCAAAGCGGAGGATCTGGCGCTTGACGTACAGTCGGCACAGGCGAATCTGGTGATCTTTGACGAAGAGCTCACCGGCGTCATGCAGCGCAACCTGGAAGAGCTTTTACAGGTTAAGGTAATCGACCGTACCGCGTTGATCCTTGATATCTTTGCAATGCGTGCCAAAACCAGCGAAGGCAAGCTGCAAGTGGAAATGGCGCAGCTTAAATACCGCTCCCAGCGCCTGCTTGGGCAGGGGCTGGTGCTCAGCCGCCTTGCCGGCGGCATCGGCACGCGCGGCCCCGGTGAAAGCAAGCTGGAGGTCAACCGCCGCCGCATCCGCGAGCGCCTGGCCGATCTTCAGCGGCAGCTGAAAACGCTGGAAAGCCAGCGCTCCCTGCGGCGGCAGCGCCGCGAGAAAAACCGGATTCCAATCGTAGCGCTGGTCGGCTATACCAATGCAGGAAAATCAACCTTATTCAACCAAATGACCGGCGCAAACGTCTTTGTAAAGGATGCTCTTTTTGCGACGCTGGATAATGTATCCCGTCCCATCACGCTCCCGCACGGCAAGCAGGCCCTGATGATCGATACGGTCGGCTTCATCCACAAGCTGCCCCACGAGCTGATTAAGGCGTTTCACGCAACGCTGGAGGACGCGGCGCTTGCGGACTTGATTATCGTCGTTTCGGACGCCTCCAGCCCCTATCTGCTTAAGCATCTGCGTACTGTTGAAGAGGTCCTCACCAATCTGGGCGCTGCGGACGCGCCGCAAATCCATGTGCTTAACAAAGCCGACCTTCTGGAGGAGTCTTCCGGTAATATAATGCCTGATTCGCTGCCTGTCAGCGCGCTATACGGGGACGGTATCGATATTTTGCTGTCTCAAATTGAGAAGATACTATTTGTAAATTCGCAATCCTATCGGATATTTATTCCGTTTAGCGCATATCACCTGTTGAACAAGCTGCGAAAAGGCGGTATTATTAATGAGGAAACCTACGTGGATGACGGTGTAATTCTACAGGTTGAGGCCGAGCAAAGCCTGATGAAAAGCATCGCCAAAGAAGGGATACAAATACTCGACGACGAAAGAATATAGTTAATCTATAACTGTTCAAAGGGTGTGTGGTGTTGTTTCTAGAGAAAGCTGTATCCGTGATGCTGCTGACTGCGTCTCTGCTGCAGGGTGGAATGAACGACGCAATGCCGGATAAAGATATCAACGGAACCTTTTTTTTGGTCAATCGCAGCCAGATGATCAGCGAGAACTATGCGCCGGAAGTACGCAAAACCAATCTGAGCGGTATGTCCCAATCTATGCGGGATGACGCGGCTACCGCACTGGAAGCGATGTTTGCGGCAGCAAAAGCCGACGGGATTTATTTGTCTACTGTATCCGGATACCGCAGTTATTCCAAGCAGAACACAATTTACAACCGCAAGGTTGCAAGCGCAGGTACAACCGTTGCCGATACGCTGGTCGCGCTTCCCGGCAGCAGCGAGCATCAGCTGGGGCTCGCCATGGATATTGCAAAGTCCGGCAGTTCCAATCTCAACAGCCGCTTCGCCGATACCGCGGAAGGACAATGGGTAGACTCCAATGCGTATCTGTACGGATTTATTGTGCGATACCAGGAAGGCATGGAAGACATCACAGGCTATTCCTACGAACCATGGCATATCCGCTATGTAGGCGTAGAGTATGCCAAGGCCATCTATGATTCCGGCTTGCCGATGGATTTATACGTTTCCTCCCACCGCGCTGCAATATACAGTTATTTAGTCCAACAAATGAACGAGGTGCTTCCATGAAGAAATTGATTACCGTAATTGTTGCCTTCCTCCTTTGCATATTATCCGTGGCCGCATTTGCGGAATCGGAAGCGGAGTGGGACTATGTCCTCCCGCTTTCTGTACTCACCAGCAATTACAACATCCTTGTTAATCGCGATAATCTGCTGGACAGCTCCTATGTTCCCACCAATCTTATCAGCGTACCTGTACGCAAAAAATCAAGCGCTGTCGTACAGCTGGACGAGGTGGTTGCGGCCGCCGTGGAAAATTTGTTTGCCGACGCCGCCCTGGTGACTGAATATACCTACCGTGTTAAAAACGCAAGCGGCAACTGGGAAGAGGTTTCCTGGTCGGACAGCAACGGTTTGCAGCTGCTGTTGGTCAGCGGTTACCGCTCCTACAGTTCCCAATATACGATCTATAATAATTACCTTGCCCGTAACAACGGCGTAGACGATGGGATTTCTAGTCCTCCCGGTGCAAGTGAGCATCAAACAGGATATGCCTGCGATATTATCAGCGTGGAATATAACAACAACAATAAATATATGAACGATTCCTTTTACGAAACGCCGGAAGCGCAATGGATGGAAGAGTTTTGCGCTACCTACGGCTTCATCATCCGCTATCCCGAAGATAAGGAAGATATCACGCAGGTCCCCTATGAGCCCTGGCATCTTCGCTATGTTGGGCGCGATATTGCGGGCTACATCAAACGTTCGGGCCTTTCCTATGAAGAATTTTCAGCGGAATGGCAAGCCGAGCTTGCCGCGTTTTTGGCTGCCGGCGGCGATGTAAACGCACAGCTGCTGTTAGAAAGCACCGAAACCGACACCGCTTTGGAATCCTATGTTTCGGACGAGCTTGGTGAAGACGGAGATCCCGAGGTTCATCTCTCGCTGTGGTAGGCTCCCTTTACAAACCCTGTAAAAGAAGTTAGAATAACACTGGTCTAATTTGTTTTGCGAGATGAGGATTTGTTATGGGAAAAGTGATTGCCATCGCCAACCAAAAAGGTGGCGTTGGAAAAACGACAACAGCAATCAATCTGAGTGCCGGTCTTGCAGAACTTGGGAAAGAGATCCTTCTGGTCGATTTTGATCCACAGGGAAATGCTTCCAGCGGATTGGATGTCGAAGCAGGCGATAACACCATATACGAGGCTTTGCTGGGCCAAAAACCGATAACCGAATGCATCTCCCCTACTATGATGGATCATCTGCACGTTGTTCCCTCCGATATTCGCTTAGCCAATGCCGAGCCGGGACTGACGAATACGCAAAAGCGTGAGTATAAGCTGAAGCAAGCATTGCAGCCTGCGATAAATAATTATGACTATGTTTTCATTGATTGTCCTCCGTCCCTGGGCCTTTTATCCATCAACGCGCTGACGGCTGCCCAGCGGCTATTGATCCCCATTCAATGCGAGTACTACGCGCTGGAAGGCCTTACCAGCTTAACCTATACCATCGGACTGATTCAGCGCACCTCCAACCCGGGACTTGAAATCGAAGGTATGCTGCTGACCATGCTTGACGGGCGCACAAACCTTGGCATTCAGGTTGTAGACTCTGTAAAGAAGCGTTTTAAGAGTAAGGTATACGCTACCGCCATTCCGCGCAATGTCCGTCTTGTAGAAGCACCGAGCCATGGATTGCCGATACAGCTTTACGATCCCAGGAGCATGGGC
>DAOPIR010000126.1:0-8549 GCA_035399245.1 Candidatus Limiplasma sp. | reverse complement strand
CCAGCACAAGCCGATCAGCCGATTGACAGACACCGGTGCGTCCAGCCAGGAAAACGGCGCAGTCGGTGCGGAGTATGCCTTGCCGGCGGTCACGGCCTGCACCTGATCCCAGGCAAGCACACTTTTAAGCACGGCGGGGGTGGAAGCGATAATCACATCCGGATCCCAGGCCAGGATACGCTCCATGTCCACCTTCAGCCGACCGTTGGATTCCACGGGCAAATCCACCACGTTGATCCCACCGACAAACTCGAACATTTCCGTATGGTTTGTGCCGCCGGGTGAGGTTTGCAGCCCGCTGCCGCCGGACGTGTAGTAGAAGGTGACCTGATCCTCAGCCGCGATGGTCTGCGCTTTTTCCGCGATATCACCGATCAGTGTGTCACAGAACGCGGCCAGCGTTTCCGCTTTTTCAGAACAGCCGAGGATACTGCCTAAGAAGCGGTAACTTTCGCCCATGCTGGTCAGATCAAAACTTACGGTCACTACCGGGATCCCCATCTGTGCCTGTAATTCGTCCGCTTTAGCGGCGGTATTTTTAGTCAGCGTCGTCATATAGATAATCACATCCGGCGCAAGTGCCAGCACGGTTTCGGGATTAACGGCCGTTTTGCCGCCCTGCATGGACCCAATCACCGGCAGCACGGCATAGGTCTCGGAAATATAGGAAAGGCTGTCTGTTTCCAGTTCGGAATTCCATGCTACAAGCATTTCCGGACAAAGTGTGTACAGCATCACGGCGCCGGGCTGCCCCGTAGCGCATAGCGTGGCGATGGTTTGGGGCACAGTTACGGTGCGGCCCGCCATATCGGTAATGGTTTGGCTGCCCGCATCTTCCGCGATGGCTATCGAACTGAAAAATACCAGGAGCAGTACCAGCAGTGTGGTTACCAGCAGCTTTGTTCTTTTCACAGATCATCCCTCCAAATTTATCCTACGAACGGCAGGCACACGTGTGCGCTGCCGAAGCGTGTTGCTACAGACCGGATATCCACGTCCACGCCGTACATCTCGTAAAACAGCGCTTCGGTGAGGATGTCCTCCGGCTTTCCGGCGCAATACCGGGACCCGCCCAGCAGCGAGACGACCGTATCCCCGCAGATAAAGGCATCGTCGGGTGCGTGGGTGGAATAGACGACGGCCTTTCCCATCCGGCGCAGGGCGCGGATTTGCTGATGGATCATGGCCTGCCGTCCGAGGTCGAGATTGGCGGTCGGCTCGTCCATCAGCAGAATATCGGCGTTTTGCGCCAGCGCGCGCGCAATGTAAACAAGCTGGCGTTCACCGCCGCTGATTTCCGAAAAATTTCGCCTTGCCAAATGCTGTATTTTGAGCTGCTGCATCGCATCCCATGCCAGCGCCTCCTCCGCCTTGGACGGTGACTGAAACAGCGCCAGATGTGCGGTGCGGCCCATGGTTACCACGTCAAGCACCGTATACGGATGCACGGACCTGTGCGACTGCGGCACATAGGCGATGTGCCTGGCGAGCACAGAGCGCGGCATGGAACGGGTATCCTGCCCGTTGATCGTTATGCAGCCGGCCACAGGCGGCAGGATGTTCATCAGCGTCCGGTAAAGGGTGGTTTTGCCGATGCCGTTTGCCCCGAGAATGCACACAACCTCGCCTTTGCTGACCGAAAAGCTGAGGTTTTTCAGCACGGCGCAGCCATGATACCCGCAGCTGACATGGTTGAGCTGCATCATTACAGCCACCCCCTCTTGCCGCGCAGCAGAAGGAATACAAACAGCGGCGCGCCGATCATCGCGGTGAGGATGCCCAGCGGGATTTCCATCACCATCAGGTTACGGGAAATATTATCCACGACCAGTAAAAAGATGCCGCCCAGAAGCGCTGTGACCGGCAGTAAGCGCTTATAATTCGCACCCGTCAGCATGCGGGCGATATGCGGTACGACCAGCCCTACCCATCCCACCTGCCCGCACAGACTGATGGCAAGCGATGTGAGCATTGTGGCGCATACCACCACCACGGCGCGGATCAGCCGCACATTTACGCCCAGCGACAGGGCTTCTTCCTCACCCAGTGACAGCACGTTGATACGCCAGCGAATGAGCAAAAGCACCAGCAGATTGATGGCAAACGGGATCAGTGTTGCGCCAAGCCGGCTCATGGTAATGCCGGACAGCCCGCCCATCAGCCAGAAGGTGATTTCCGGCAGCTGGCTATACGGATCGGCGGTGTATTTAGCCAAGGATATCATAGCGTTGAACAGGGCAGCGACTACCATGCCCGACAGGATGAGTACCAGCGTTCGGGAGCCGCGGGCGGATGCCAGCGCGCTTAATGCGCCGGTTACGGCAACCGCGGCCAGCCCGAAGACAAAGGAAATTTGCTGTACCCAGAAGGTGGGCAATCCCCAGAGGATGGCAAGCGACGCGCCAAAGCCCGCACCGGCTGACGCGCCCAGAAGATCCGGCGAGACCATGGGATTGCGGAATACTCCCTGATACGCCGAACCTGCGGCAGACAGCGCCACGCCGACCACCACAGCCGCCGCAATGCGCGGCAGGCGGATATCGGTGATCACATGGGAAACGATAGCGTCCGCTGTGCCGGAAAACAGGGAGAAAAGATCTGCAAGGCTTACGGGATAACGCCCCCAGAGCATAGACAGCAGCATCAGCATGGGCAGCGCGGTGCACAGCAGCGCAAACACAAAGCGCGGATTGCGCTTGACACGGTGTTGCCGGAGAATAGCTGCCTTTTCCATGCGTATGCCCTCCCTGCTACTTCTTGCAAAAACTGCAGCTGGCACAGTCTGCCGGAGAACAGCCAAACGAGCCGTCCGAGAACGCGGAGACGTGGAAATGACAATCCGCCAGGTCATAAGCATGCGGCTGATCATCCGTGATGATTACGGTGCCATGATCGAATTGCAGCCGCATCGGCTGATAATAAGGCATTTCATCCGAGCAGGGGTGCGGAATTTGCACCGGAGCATACCAGTTGAGGGTTCCGCCGGCAGTCTGCACAAGGATACGGTTGGCGGCGGTTTTCATTTCCAGCAGATTTCCGCTGTCCGACAGGACGACCGATCCGCTGTCCGCGCTGATGCCGACGCCCAGCGGATCATACGCGACCATCTTGCCGATCGGCGTTTGGATGCTCACGGGTGAAGCGGGCTCAAACGACCGAAGGTTGCCGCTTTCGTACAGGGAAAAGCCATGCCGCACAGTGCAATCGCCAAAGGGTGTCTGCACGGGGACTGTTTCGTCGGGATACAGTGTTACGCTGCGGATATTGCCGGATTTATAAAAGCATATCGAGTTCAGCAGTGCGGTGAATGTGGTGAAACCCAGATCGAACGTCAGCGGGATGTTCATATTGCGCTCTTCTTCCTCTGTCCAGAAACCGCTGATCATCCCGTCCACAGGGAATACGCGGTGCAGCTCACCGCTTTTATAGAAGGTCACAAGCTCCGCGGGCAGCCCGCCGATGGGGGAAAGCACTTCCTGCTGTTCCTCCAGCGCCACGGCTTTGACTAAACCGTTTTCATAAAACTCAACAGATGGCTTATGCTTGCGGCGCGGCGTTTCGGTATAGGCGGCATACAGGTCGCCCGCATGGGTAACGATGACGTTTTTTTCTCTGAGGGATACGGACGACAGGCTTCCGTCCGTACGGCTGTCCATGGTGGTGATACCGCTTAAAACGCCAAAAGGCAGCTGCACCTTGCCTTCTCCCAGATCGATATAATTGTTCATTCCGACGCCTCCTTGCATGTGGTTTTGCTTACGGCGACAATCCAATAGCCGCCGCGCGGTTTTTGGGTAATGACCAGTCCCGTTTCCGTGGCCAGCCACGGAGGAACATGCTTGCAGATGATGGACAGTTCCATAAAGGGTGTGTTCCGGAAAAACGGCTTGAGGATCATTTTGGAGGACAAGTCCGGATATGCTTCCTGTGCCGTAACCAAATCCATCGCGTATACGCCCGCGATATCCGTTTCCACGGGCAGCACGCCGGCGAACGTCTTCTCATCCAGCCTGCGCTTGGCTTCCGCCAGCGCAATGTCTTCGGCAATGCCGCTGATCTGCTCGGGCGTAAGCTCCGGAATTTCAAAGATGTGCTTGCCTTGGCGGTTGAACACTGAATACGCAACCCCGGCGATTGACGAGCCGGCCACCGCCTGTGCATCCTGCACCAGCTTGGCCAGCTGATCGATGAATGCCGTGACCAGAAACACGGAGGTGTTCTGCAGCGGCTGCAGGAATTGGATTTCTGTTTGCTCCCATGTACCGTCCTGCTTTGCGTAGAAGGCAATCATTGCTGCCTCGTGAGGCGCGGACGGCTTTTGTTCGCTATCCAGGAAAACAGCTATCCGCATTCCGGCTGTCCTGCCGCCGGAGCATGCGCTCGCTGCGGTATTGCTGTTTAAACGTTCGGTCAAGTTGCTCGGCTCCTTTCCTGTTGATGCCGTAATCAAAGACTCGGTTTGTGGTTTGCAGCAGCCTGCGCAGGTCGCATCCTCCGCCCAGACCGCCCAGACAGCAGCCGGCATACAGCGCGCCCATGCGCAGCGCCTGTATGGTATTGGCCACCGAAAGGCCGAACCGATCATTGCCTTCATACCCCAGATCATAGCCGAAGGTAAGCATCAAGCCGATCAGCTCCGCACAGGCGGAAAGCGTTTGGATGCCCATCAGATCTTTGGCTACGATCTTATCAACGCGCATCCCCGCTGTTAGCTGCACCAGCGATTCTAAAAAGCAGGGCTCTGCGCGGGAGGCATCCGCCAGCACCAGCGTTGTAACAACATCGGTGTTTGCCAATAGTTCCCCGCACTCCAGCAGAGTTTTCCGCGCCCAGTCTTTGTTTTTTCGGTAATTGGTATAAATCATCGGATAGGAGATCGGGATTTCCAGAAATACGGCGGTTACGCCCATGCGCAGCGCCTTGGAAAGCTGTGCGGTCTCCATGCGTACATACACAGCCTGTTTTGCCGTATGGATGACCTGTGCGCAGGCTGCCAACTCCCGACGGGAGCAAAGCGGCATCACAATTTCATGCACACCGATGGCATCCAGCATACCGGCCCATTCCACTCGTTCTTTGGGCGGCATAAACCCGGCAAAGTTGAGCAGCGTGGTATCGGTGATATGACGGATCGCTTTCATGCGCTTTCACTTGCTAAAAGCATCGCCGTCAGGCGGGCTTCCAGTTCCTGTACAGCGCTGAGCGCGCTGCGGGAGCGGCGGCCTTTGAGAAAATACAAAAGGCGTGTTACGTCTTCAAACGCCGCCATATTGCCCATGCCCATGAAGGAGGTCACCACTTCCGCACCGCCCAGCATCGCCCATTGCAGGGTAAGGCTTGTGGCGGAGTAACAGTCGTTATCCGCCGCAAATTCGATGGAGCCTTCAAACATGGAGCGCAGATTTTGAAACACCTTGCTGATCGGCTGGAGCACACAGTCCGCCAGCCCGCATACCCGCACGCGGTCACAGCGCCGGAAGCGATCCACGGTGAAGAAATCCCGTATATCGTTGATCTTTACCTCGGGGTAGACGCGCAGGGCGCTGTCGGAGCGGGCCTTGCACACGAAGCGCTTGATATCGGTGCAATCCGCATAGGCCTTTGCCTCTTGGGGCGACTGTACGCGCAGGATGTACTGCGCGCCCTGCACGCTGCCCAGCTGCCGGTACGCGGAGGGCGTAATCTCCAGATAATTGGCACCGCAAGTGCACAGAAGCTCCGCAATCTCTCCAAGCGGCTGCCCCTCAAGGTGGAATGCTTCCAGTATCACAAGCGTTCTGTCGATAATCCGGATCATAACGGCCTCCGTTTCGCGGCGATCGGGCAGGTTTAGATCATATACTCCTCCACGGGTTTGCCTTCTTCAAAGTGTTCCTCACAGATCCGGAGGATTTTTTCTTCATCCAGACCGCCATACCAGATACCCTCGGGATAGACCACCATCACCGGCCCGTGCTGGCAGATGCCAAAGCAGCCTGTGTTGTTGATCATAACCTCGGAGGTCAGGTCGCGGTCCTCTACCTCCTGCATCAGTGTCATCAGCAGGTCGGAGCTGCCTTTTTTAGCGCATGCGCCGTTTTGCGTGCCGCCCAGACGGCTGCTGGTACACAGAAAAACATGATATTTTGGCGATACCATTCGGCTGCCTCCTTTACATCACGCACTCGAAGTCTTCGTCCGAGGCGTCGCGGTCCTGCCGGCTCATGAGCGCCTCGAGGATTTTTTCAATCATACGGGTAGCACCGCGGTAGCCAACCACCGGCTGAATGGTGCCCGCATAGCGGTCCAGTACCGGAAAGCCTATGCGCACGATGGGAATATCCTCCGCCTTGGCGATGTACTTGCCGTAGGAATTGCCCAAAAGCAAATCCACCGGATCGTTCTTGATCAGCTGGTGCATGTAAAACAGGTCGGTATTGGATTTTACCGTGCATTCTTCCTGTACGCCGTATTGGCTGAGCAGATCGCCGATAATGGTTTCAAATTCGCGTTTGGGCGTACCGGTGATCACATATTTGGGGATCATGCCCATTTCCAGACATAGCGAGGTCATGCCGTATACGATATCGGGATCGCCGTACACGGCCACCTTTTTGCCGTTGGAATAGGGGCTGGAATCCAGCAGCAGGTCCACCACGCGGCCGCGCTCGTTTTCCAGTTCCTTTGGCACCTCAGCGCCGGAAGCGCCTTTGAGCGCCATCACATAGCGGTCGGTGAAGGCGATCCCCACGGGCAGGGGAATCAGCTCCGTGGGAAGCTTGAACTTCTTCATCATCAGGCTGGCAGGTTCGGCGGAGCCGATATGGCCCATGGCGATCAGCGCGCGGCTGCCGCCGATCTGCTCGATATCAGGGATGCGCGTGCCGCCATTGCCGTAGTATTCGTAGCGGCCGGTCATGGGGGTATCCATGGTGTTATCCTGATCGGGCAGCAGTATGGGATCAATGCCGAACGCCTTTGCCAGCTGCTTCAGCTCGCGGCAGTCGCCGGGCTCCACCCAGCCGGGGAACAGCGCTACCTTGCTGTTTTTTACGGGGGCTTCAACGGCAAGCTGGTTGATGATCGCGCACATCATGTTGGAAAATCCCTGGATGTGCGAGCCCTCGTAGCTGGGGGTGCTGGCGTAGATCACCCTTTTGCCTTCGGGTATTTTGATGTCTGTGATGTAGGACTGTACGTCGTCGCCGATAGTCTCGCTCAGGCAGGTAGTGTGCACGGCGATGATATCGGGATCGTAGATGTCAAAGATGTTCTTGACGGCGGTGGTCAGGTTGCTTCTGCCGCCGAATACCGATGCGCCTTCCGTGAACGAGGAGGACGTGGCAATGGCCGGCTCCTTGTAATGGCGGCCCAGCACCGTGCGGTGATACGAGCAGCAGCCCTGGCTGCCGTGGCTGTGCGGCATACACTTGTGGATACCCAGCGCACAGTACATCGCGCCTACAGGCTCGCAGGTTTTACAGGGATTGATGGTTGCGCCCTTGCGCTCCACAACCTCTTTTGGCGTCATATCCAGCATCAGTTGTCACCTCCCAATGATCCCGCCAGGTTCGGCGTGATTTCCCACGGGGCCTTTACAAACTGCCAGGCCGCGCAGTACAGCGCCATAGTCAGGTCGCGCCCGAAGTTGACCGCGCCCAGGAAGCCGGCATAGGGGCCGGAGTAATCGTAGCTGTGAATCTGGCGGGAAGCGCAGCCGTCCTTGAGCACGGAGTACTTGTCCTTGAGGCCCGACAGAAAGATGTCGGGACGGACTTTTTTAATGAATTCATCGGTTTCAAAAAAGTTGTAATCATCCACGATCAGGTGTCCGGCTTTCATCTCGCGCATCATGCCGTCGTAGTTGTCAATCTCGACACCCTGCTTACGCAGCGCCTCGATCTCTTCCGGTGAATAGCGCTGGCGGAAATACTCGGGATCAGGCTCTACGGTGATTTCCTCGATATTCTTGGAGTCGGCGTCGGGCTTGATGTCGGGGATTACCTCGCGGCCCTCATAGTCGTCGCGGTGGGCAAACTCATAGCCGGCGATCACAGTTTCCACGCCGAAGTCCTCCAGCAGCTTCTGGTAATGGTGGCTGCGCGAGCCGCCGGAGAAGATGCCCGCCGTTTTCCCCTTGAGCTTCAGGCGGTAGTGTTCCACATCGTCGCGGATGTTCTCCAGCTCGTCGGTGATCACTTCTTCAATCCGTTCGATCAGCTTCGGATCGCCGAAGTACTTGCCGATCATCCGCAGGCTTTCGCAGGTGGCGGTGATACCGATGAAGTTGATCTTTACCCAGTCGATGCCGTACTTGGTTTTCATCATTTCGGCGATGTAGTTGATGGAACGGTGACACATTACGAGGTTGAGATCGGCCAGATGCGCGTTTTTCATATGCTCATACGATCCGTCGCCTGTGAATACGTTGAAGACATTGATGCCGCAGCGGCGGAGAATTCGCTCTTCTTCCCACGCGTCCGAGCCGATGTTGTACTCGCCCAGAATATTGACGTTGAACTTGCCCTCGGGCTTTTGATCACCGGTGCCGATGATATAGCGCATTATGC
>DAOPIR010000125.1:0-8596 GCA_035399245.1 Candidatus Limiplasma sp. | reverse complement strand
GGACGAATACTGCTTTGGCTCCTTCTATGTGTACCCGTTTATGGGCTATTCCTACATGGGCGAAAACGGCGGCTATATGCTCATCCCCGACGGGCAGGGCGCGCTGGTGGAACTCAAGGACAACGAGGGACGCTACTCCAATCCCTATTCCACTACCGTTTACGGCCGCAATATCGGCCTGACGGAGATGGCCTCCGGCGCGGAGCTGGACGGCCGTTCCACCGGCAACGCCGTGGAGAGCACCAAGATGCCCGTGTTCGGCATGGTGCACGCGGATCACGAAATCGGCTTTTTGAGCATTATCGAGGACGGCGAATACTCCGCATCCATCAAGGCGTATTTCAACGGCGTCAATAAGATGGTGTTTGACTGGGTCAGCGCCATGTACACCTACCGCGTGGTATACGCGCAGGCTACGGGCCCGTCCAGCGGCACGGTGAATATGCGCACCGCGCGCGCCAAGAACTTTGACATTACCCAGCAATTCTGCTTTGTGTCCGGCGAGGATGCGGACTACGTGGGGCTTGCCAAGCAGTACCGCAGCTATCTGCGGAACGCCGGCGCCTTTGACGAGGCGGGCTCCACCGCGGACTTTGACATGCAGGTTGATTTCCTCGGCGCCGACCGCGAAAGCGGGCTGATCGGCACAGTGCCCGTGACGATGACCACCGCGCAGCAGGCGGGCGATATCCTGACGACGCTCAACGAACAGGGCGTGACCGAGATAACCTCGGTGTTCCGCGGCTGGCAAAAGTACGGGTTTACTGCCGGCAAACCGGTTACGGCGTACAATCCCGCCAACAATCTGGGCGGCAGGAAAGGCTTTGCCGCGCTGTTTGACACGGCGGCAAAGCTGGGCGTCAAGCTGTATCTGGAAGCGGATACCGCCACCATGATCCCAGACACCGCCGGAACGCTACAGTATTCCGCGCTGAAAAAGGTGGATTCCAACACCTTTACCAAGTCGACCTTCGGGCAGATCTACGCCGAAGCCCAGTACCTGTCGCCGGTTAAAACGCTGGATGTGTCCAACAATCTGGCGGCGGACCTGGCCGGGCATAACGTGCCGGGCGTATCGCTGACGGGGCTGACCTCGCTGGTGACCGATTTCTCTCGCCGGCAGGTGTACTACGACAGCAACGACTGCGCCGATTATTACGCGCAATCCGTCAGCGCCTTTACCACCGCCGATCTGCCGGTGCTGCTGGAGAATGCCAACGCCTACCTTTGGCAGTACGCAGACGCCCTGACCGATATGCCCGACGGCGGTTCGGACTATATGTTCACCACGCAGGAAGTGCCGTTTATGGCGATTGCGCTGTCCGGCCAGATGCCGCTGTATACGGAGTATGTCAACTTCCAGGCCAACACCAACCGCTATTTCCTCAACCTTGTGGAGCAGGGCGCGCGGCCCGCGTTCCTGATCACGTGGGAGGATCCCATCAAGCTGCAGAATACCGACGCGGATAATATCTACTCCTCGCAGTTTTCGCTGTATAAGGATCTGATGATCGAGTGGTATCAGGAGCTGTCGGAACTGCATGCGCTCATCGGCTCGGCCGCGATCGACACGCATGTGCGCGACGGCGATGTGGTAACGGTGACCTATGATAACGGACTGACAATCTACTGTAACTATGGCAGCGAAGCGGTGGTCGTGGATGGCAAATACGCTATCGCGCCCGACGGATATAAGGTGGTGACAGCTGATGGCAACTGATAAGGGCGTAACGATCCCCAAAGCAAAGCGCTTTTCCAGGCGGCGTATACGGGAATGGACATACGGATACCTGTTTATCCTGCCGTGGATCGTGGGCGTGATCATCTTCTTCCTGTATCCCGCCGCGGAATCCATCCGCTATTCCCTAAGCGACGTGCAGCTGACCAACCCCATGCAGGTCATCTTCTGGGGCTTTAAAAACTACATCAACGTGTTTGTCACCGACAGTGACTTCCCCGTTGCCATCGTCAGCTTTGCCATTGAGCTGGTGCTTAAAACGCCGATCATCGTAGCCTTTGCGCTGATTATCTCCCTGATGCTCAACGAAAAGATCAAGGCGCGCGCGCTGTACCGGATGCTGTTTTTCCTGCCGGTCATCATTGCCACCGGTCCGGTAATGGACGAGCTGACCTCCCAGGGCGTGGCCAGTGTGCCCATGGTCAGCCAGGCGGCGTTTATGACCGCCATTTCCGGCGCGCTGCCAGCGTTTCTGGCTGATCCGATCAGCGACCTGCTGTCCTCCCTGATCCTCGTGTTATGGAACTCCGGCGTGCAAATCCTGATCTTTATCGCAGGCCTGCAAAAGGTGCCCCGCGCCATGTACGAGGCGGCCCGCATCGACGGCGCTTCCGGCTGGGAAAGCTTTTGGAAGATCACGCTGCCGGTGATCAAACCCATGATATTGCTCAATACCATCTATACCATCGTGTTCCTGGCCACCGGCGGGCAAAACGAGATCATCACCATGATCTATGACAACATGTTTTATGCCATTGCCGGCCGCGGTTACGGCTATGCTGCCGCCATGGCGTGGGTATACACGGTAATTATCGGCATCGCGCTGTTGATTGCCTTCCTGCTGCTTCGGGAAAAGAGCGACAGGAAAGTGGTTTACGAATCGCGCCGCATCAAGATCAAGGGGGAGTGGTACAGTGCGAAATAAGCTCGATTCCGTCGCATTGGAGGCCAGAAAGGAACATTGGAAAAAGATTCTGATCGGCTCCAACGAAAAGCGTGGGCTGCTGCTGAGCATCTTTATGTATGTGCTGCTGACCAGCATCGCGTTTATCTTCCTCTATCCGGTGCTGTACATGCTGTCCACCTCCCTCATGCCGCGCGAGGACCTGCTGGACTCCGCCGCGAAGTGGATTCCCTCGTCCATCTATCTGAAAAACTACTACGACGCGATCCTTACGATGGACTACTGGAACACGCTGTTCAAGAACTTCATCATCGCGTTTTTCCCGATGCTGGCGCAGGTGCTGATCTGCTCCATGGTCGGCTACGGGCTGGCGCGGTTTGAAATCCCGGGCAAAGTATTTTGGATGATACTGGTGCTTTTAACCTTCCTGCTGCCGCCGCAGGTAACCATGATCCCCAACTATGTGCTCTACAGCAAGCTGAAGCTCACGGGCACGCTCTGGGCGTTTATCCTGCCGGCTCTGCTTGGCATGGGCTTCAAAAGCGCGCTGTTCATCCTGATCTTTTACAACTTCCACCGGCAGGTGCCCCATTCGCTGGTGGAAGCCTGCGAGATCGACGGCGCCAGCCCGATGGGCGCATACTTCAAGATCGCCGTGCCGCTGTCCATCCCCGCTATCGTGGTGGTCATCCTGTTTTCCTTCGTGTGGTACTGGAACGAGACCACGCTTACGCAGATGTATCTGGGCTATGCCAGCTCCTCGGACGGGCTGACCACGCTGCTGCTGGAGCTGCAGAAGTTTGAGGACAGCTACGAAAGCGTCTACAACCCGTGGGAGGCTTCGCCCAACAAGCTCAACGACGCCATCCGCATGGCCGGTACGATGCTGTCTATTGCGCCGCTGCTAATCATGTACCTTGTGCTGCAAAAACGCTTTGTGGAAAGTGTCGACAAGACCGGCATCACCGGCGAATAGACACAGGAAAACGCTGCTTTAATCCTTAAGCGCTAACCGTAATCCCGCCATATCACAAACGCTTCCATATCGTTTCTCTGCGCACAGCCAAATATGAACGAATGGAAAGCTTTGCCCGTACCCTGTTTGGAATCAAAGCCAACGAAGGCTTTTGATCAATATAGTAAGGAGGAATCCCAATGAAGAAACTGCTTTCCCTGCTTGTGGCTATCGCCCTGATCGCCACAATGGCATTGCCGCTTGTGGCAGTTGCCCAAGACGACGAGGTCATCCACCTCACGTACGCGCTGTGGGATGACTACGAGTTCAACCAAGCCCTGGCCGATTACTACCATGAGCTGCACCCCAATGTCGTGATCGACATCCTGGAGCTGGGCGGCACCGACGTGTACATGGCCAACCTGTACAACCTGATGGCGGCCGGCGAGTTCCCGGATATGTATCAGCTGCTGGCCATCGACGCGGCCGTGACCTACGGCTGGATGCTCGACATCACCGACTACTGCGAAAACGATCCCGAGTGGGTTGCGGACGTGCCTGAAAGCATCAAAGGCGCTTCCAAGCTCGAAGGCAAAGTATTCCAGCTGGCCGTAGAGCACCTGCCCATCACGATCTATTTGGATCAGACCGTGTTTGAGAAAGAGAACGTGGAAATGCCCAGCGAAGACTGGACCTGGGAAGAAATGATCGAGCTGTGCGAAACCATGACTCGTCCCGACCTGGGCATCTGGGCCTACAACTCTTACCTCGGCCTCCTGTCCCTTGGCCCGATCGCATTGGTTGACGGCGCTATCGGCGAGTTTGGCTGGGACGGCGAAGAGTATCACTTCGACGTGTGGGCAGACTGCATCTCGCAGGAAGCCGAATACCAGCGCTTAGGCTACCGTGCCCTGCAGGACAGCGACGAATGGGCAGCCGTTGCAGGTTCCACCGACGTGTGGCCCGGCAACTCCGGCTTTGTCGCCATCCAGATGGATGCATGGTGGACCTACAACAACATCTACTCCCTGTCCGACACCAAGGACCGCGGCATCAACATGGTTCCGTATCCCATGCCGATCTCCGAGGAAGTGGAAAACGGCGCAACCCTGTCGTTTATCGACTTTGCCGCGATCAGCCGCACCACCGAGCATCCCGAAGAAGCTTACGAAGCGCTCAAGTTCATGAGCTTCTCCGAAGAGGGCTGGCTGAAGAAGTGCGAACTGTACCAGACGCTGACCGACGAAAACGGCGACCTGTACTATGCAATGCCCAACGTAGTTCCCGCGACCACCAACGAGACCGTTTGGGAAGCCTACCGTGCGTTGTATGACGATTCCTGGTGGTGGGACGGCTTCTTCGCCAACGTGATGAACCCCGTGCCGCTGGGCGCCCGCAACATTCCCGGATTTGACGCGTTCCTGTCCGAGATTTATAATGGTTTGGATTACAACGGCGTAACCGGCATTGAAGATGCTGTGTTCGCGGGCGTTGCCGATCCGTACGATTATGTTGACATGCTCAATGAAAAGGGCCGTGAGTATTACGACACCTATATGGCTACGTTCAATGAGATTTACGGCGACTAATGTAATGCGTAACGTTTAGCCAACCTATCAATGGTAGGGCAGGGCAGTGTAACAGCTGTCCTGCCCGACTCCCATAAACACTGAGAGGTATTGCATGCTCCATCTTCATTCATTGCGCGAGGGATTACCGCTTTTTCGTACGCTGGGTTCGGAGGTCCGCGTCAGCATACTGGAAACGCTTGCCAAAAACGGGCCGATGCACATGGCCGCCATATCCGCTGCCGTCGGCATTACCGACGGGGCGCTGACACCGCACATCAAGGCGCTGGAAAAATGCGGGATGATTGCCATTGAGGTTGCGTCCGGCCGCCACGGCGTGCAGAAGGTGTGCTACATCAAAGAGGAAAGAATCCTCGTTGAAGCCAACGAAAACGAGCGCAAACACAACGTGTTTGAAACCGAAATCGGCGTAGGCCAGTACACGGCCTATCAGGTATTTCCCACATGCGGCATCGCTACCCACGAGCATATGATCGGCGAAGCGGATGATCCGCGCTATTTTGCTTCGCCGGAACGCATGAAAGGCGATATTCTCTGGTTTGGCCACGGATATGTGGAGTATATGATCCCCAATTTCATTACCAACACCAACGACCTTCTGGAAATACAGGTATCCATGGAGATCGGCTCCGAGGCACCCGGCTGTGCCGAGGACTGGCCCAGCGATATCTATTTCCATATCAACGGACAGGAGCTGGGGTATTGGACCAGCCCGTCGGATTTCGGAGACACGCAGGGTATCTATAATCCGGACTGGTGGTTTCGTAACTGGAACCAGCACGGCCTGTACAAGCTTCTGTCGATCAATAAAACGGGCACCTATATCGACGGCAAAAAGATCTCCGATGTCGTGATTGATGATCTGGGCATTGAACAGAATGCCAGCATCACCCTGCGGCTGTCGGTGCCGGAAACGGCGAAAAATGTCGGCGGCCTCACCATCTTCGGCCGGTCGTTCGGCAACTATCATCAGGGGCTGAAGGTCCGCATGCAGTACAAGCGGAAGGGTATGCCCGCCTGATCTCCTATATACGCAAAGCACATTGTATTCTTGCCTGCCGCTCCATTCATTCTACGGTCGATCCGGCATGCAAAAATTCCATACATTTGATAAATAACGGAAACGTTGCATATATTACCTGCGTGCTTTACCGGCGTGAAAGCACAGGGCTCTTGGAGGAAACCTATGCGAATTATCGTATCCCCGAACCGAAAAGGACCTGTGATTCATCCGGAAATTTACGGGCACTTTGCCGAGCATCTGGGCCGCTGTGTTTACGAGGGCCTGTATGTGGGCGAAAATTCCGATATTCCCAATATCAACGGCATGCGTACGGATGTTGTACAGGCGCTGAAATATCTGCAGATTCCCGTGCTGCGCTGGCCGGGCGGATGCTTTGCCTCCGAGTACCACTGGCAGGACGGCATCGGCCCAAGGGAGAGCCGCAAGACGATTGTAAACAATTTCTGGGGCGGTGTTACCGAGGACAACTCCTTTGGCACGCATGAGTTTATGGAGCTTTGCCGCCAGCTGGAGTGCAAGCCATACATCAACATGAATGTCGGCTCCGGCACCGTGCAGGAAATGATGGATTGGGTGGAGTACCTGACCTCCGACGTGCAATCGCCCATGACACAACTGCGCGGCAAAAACGGCCGCAAGGAACCGTGGAAGGTGCCCTACATCGGCATCGGCAATGAAAACTGGGGCGGCGGCGGCACCATGCGGCCGGAATACTACGCCGATGAATACCGCCGGTACCAGACCTATGTGCGCGGGCTGGGCGGCAACAGGCCCTGCCGCATCGCCTGCGGCGCCGGCGCGGGGGTCCCCGATCCAGGCTATGGCTGGACGGAAACGCTTATGAAACTCGCAGGCCCGCATATGGACGGGCTGTCGCTGCACTACTATGTCATTTCCGGCGATACCTGGGAGGACAAGGGCAGCGCCACGGAGTTTGACGAGGCAACCTACTATAAAATGCTTCGCCGTGCGGACTATACAGACGCGCTGCTGCGCGGGCACGAGGCGATTATGGACCGATACGACCCTAAGGGCCGCATCGGGCTGATGTTTGACGAATGGGGCGCATGGCACGCCGTGGAACCCGGCACGCAGACCGGCTTTTTATACCAGCAAAACACGATGCGCGACGCGCAGATCGCGGCCATCACCCTGAACATTTTCAACCGCCATTCCCGCCGCGTGCGCATGGCAAACCTTGCCCAGCTTGCCAATGTGCTGCAGGCATTGCTGCTCACAGACGGCAGGCAGATGATCAAAACTTGCACTTATCATGTCTTTGATTTGTTTCGTCAGCATATGGGCGCCGAAGCGGTTGACATCGGCACCGATAACAGGTATCTTGAATCTTCGGAAGGCTTGCTGCCGCAGATCAGCACATCGGCATCGGTGAAGGACGGTAAACTGCACATAACGCTGGCCAACGCCCATGCGCGGGATGAAGCGCGGATATCGCTTCGGATCGACAGCGCGTCGTATGCCAAAGCGTCGGGCCGGCTGCTGGCCGGAGATATCCACGCGCATAACACGTTTGCCGCGCCCGATACGGTCGGTCTCGTGCCGCTGGAGGGCATTTGCACCAAAACGGAGCCGCTGGGCACGGAGGTTACTTTTTCTCTTCCGCCATGCAGCGTAGCGGCTGTGACATTTGAACGGCAGCATGCCACCGAGCATTCAAAATAATTCACCCGAAGGAGAGAACCCATGAAAACAGCCAGAATGACATTGGATAAAGATTTTACCATCGGTGAAATCGACAAGCGTATCTACGGCAATTTTATCGAGCACCTGGGCCGCGCAGTGTACGGCGGCATTTATGAGCCGACGCATCCCACCGCCGATAAAAACGGGTTTCGCCGTGATGTGATGGAAATGGTACGCAAGCTGAACGTGCCGATTGTGCGTTATCCCGGCGGCAATTTTGTATCCGGCTTCCATTGGGAGGATAGCGTAGGTCCGCGTGATCAGCGGCCAAACCGGCTGGATCTGGCATGGTTTACCACCGAAACCAACGAGGTGGGCCTGCACGAGTTTGTGGATTGGGCGAAGGAAGCAAAAACCGAGGTAATGTATGCCGTTAACCTGGGCACCCGCGGCGTGGACGACGCCCGCAACGTGATTGAGTACGCCAATCATCCGTCCGGTACCTATTACAGCGATCTGCGTGTTAAAAACGGCGCGAAGGATCCCTTCAATATCAAGCTGTGGTGCCTGGGCAATGAGATGGACGGCCCCTGGCAGATGGGGCAGAAGACTGCCTACGAGTACGGCCGCATTGCCAACGAAGCCGCCAAGGTGATGAAGTGGGTGGACAACAGCATTGAGGTGGTCGCCTGCGGCTCATCCTCGCGCGAGATGCCGACCTACGCGGCCTGGGAATACGAGG
>DAOPIR010000124.1:0-8628 GCA_035399245.1 Candidatus Limiplasma sp. | reverse complement strand
AGCCACCGAGGTTTCGCAGAAACCGAATGGCGTAGCTCCGCTTGATGTATATCAAACGGAGCCGCAATAGCAGATTGCGCTTTTTCAACAGGCTGAAATCCCGTGCCAAAAGGCACGGGATTCTTATGGTAATTTCCGTTGTTACGGCCTTCTGTTGTTTTGCTGCGGACCGCCGTTGTTTTGCTGGAAGTTCTGCGTCTGCCAGGTTTGCGTGCCCTGGCCGTACGAGGATCCGCCCACCGATGTTACCGTGCCGGAAAGGGTAAAGTCATACAGCTGAGTTGCCCCTGCCAGCGTTCCGTCTGTGCTTTCGTACACATAGTAGGTGCTGCCGGACACGAGCTGCGGCGCGGAGAACACGATGCACTGAAATTCCTTATCCGGCGCAATACTCGTGATGATGTTGCCGCTTGTATCGGTCAGGAGGTAGGTATTGCCCGCCGACTGTGTGCTGGTAAAGTACACGATCACGGACGGCTGGGACGAGGAGGAATCGGGCGTCTGCGCCATGCCGGTTGAGCCGGCGGCCACCAGCACGCCGCCTGAAATGCTAAAGGAGCTGTCATAGTCCAGCGCGCCGTTTGCCGAGGATACCGGCCCCGAGATATACAGCTCGCCGCCCGTCATGGTAACGCTGCCGTTGGAATCGATGCCGTCGCCGTAGGCATTGATGGTAATGACGCCGCCGGTGATATTCACCTGCAGGCTGCTGTCGCCGGAGCTGCCCCAGCCGCCGAACATGCCCATCTGGTCGCTTTGTCCGCTTTGGGAGGTATCGGCCGCGTTGATGCCGTCGTCTGCCGAAAGCAGTGTGATGGTACCGCCGCCGAGGTTGACCACAGTGCCCTCGATGCCTTCATAGCAAATCAGGATATCCAGCGTGCCGCCCGTAATGCTGACGGTATCGTCGGCATGCACGCCGTCGTCGCGGGACATCAGGGACAGCGTGCCGCCCGAAATAGTCACGTCTCCGGCAGCATGGATGGTATCGTCCAGACTGTTGGCGGATATCGAGCCGCCGGTGATGAGGATGTCGCCGCCGGATTTAAGCGCCTTGTAGCTCTCGGTAGACGAATAGCTTTCGGTGGTATAGCCGCCGCCTGCCACGATGCTGATCTCGCCGCCGGCGACGGTCAGCAGGGTCTCCGCCTGCAGGGCGTCGTGCGCGCAGGTAATGGCGAGCGTACCGCCCTCAATCAGGATGGTGCCGTCCTCCGCGCTTTCCGTGTTATCGGACTGGATGCCGTCGTCGCCGGCATTGATGGTGATGGTTCCGCCGCTGATCGTTACGGAATCCTTGCCGCGCAGGCCGTGGTTTTCCGCCTGCACATAGATGGTGCCGCCTTCGATCACAAGGTCGTCCTTGGTGGAGATACCGTTTTGGTAGTTGCCGTATACCGTCAGCGTACCGCTGCCGCGGATGGTCAGATCATCCTTGGCATACAACGCCGCGTTGGGTTCGTCGGCCTGTGCGTCTGCGTAGGTATAGCTGGATGCGTCGGTCAGGGTGTTGACCGTGCCTTCGGCAAGCGTGATGTATGTTTTATCAGCCTGCTCGGCGTAGATCGCCGCGCTGGTGGATGATGTAATCGTTACGCCGTTGAGCACCAGCTCGACTTTATCCTTCTTGCCGGCATTAATGATAATCTGCCCGTCCAGCGTGCCCGTAAGCGTATAGGTGCCGCCCGCCGTAATGGTTACGGTATTGCCGTCTGCCGTTGCACCCGTGCCGTCCACGCTGGCGGTGCTGCCGCTTAGCGTAATGGCGGCGGTGCCTGTCTGCGTAATGGTCTCCACGGCAGCCTCCGCCGCCGTTTGCCCGGCGGTTTGCTGCGTGGCTTCCGCTTCGGGCTGCGTACCTGTGGCCGCGCAGCCCGCCAC
This sequence comes from Candidatus Limiplasma sp., assembly GCA_035399245.1. Classification (GTDB taxonomy): domain Bacteria; phylum Bacillota; class Clostridia; order Christensenellales; family Aristaeellaceae; genus CAXXOK01. The sequence continues at coordinate 6,747 of DAOPIR010000124.1, read as the reverse complement.
GACCAGCAGCATCAGCGCAATCAGCAGTATAAGTACCCGTTTTTTCATTATAGTTCTTCCTTCCAGGGAATCGCGTTGCCCAGGGTAACGCCCAGGTTGCCGTTGCGGCAGCGGATTCCGTCGATAAGGGCTTTTTGCTTGGTTTCGTCTTTCATAATAATCCGATATTGCAATTCAAACAAGCTGCCCAGATTAGTGGTCTTTACATGGTAGAGTTCCGCTTTATCGGTAAACTCGCGGAACAGGTCGTCAAACAAGCCGTCGTACTCCAGATCCTCTGGGATGGTAATGCGCAGCCCCTTGAGCTTTTGCTTTTCGCCGTAATGAATGGTGCTGAGCAGGAAATACGCCCCGCCGACAACCACCGTAAACAGCACGGCATACAGCGCATAGCCCATGCCGGTGGCAAGGCCCACGGCCATGGCGAAGAAAATACAGGTAATGTCCTTGGCGCTGCCCGCCACCGAGCGAAACCGCACCAGCGTAAACGCACCCATCACCGCAAGGCCCGTACCCAGGTTGCCGTTGACCAGAAATATCACGGCCTGCACCACGGCGGGCATCAGGATAATGCCGACGGCCAGCGTGGGCGAGTGGTTGCTTTTCCACATATAAATGCGGGAAATGATAAAGCCTAAAAACAGTGCCAGCAGCAGGCTGACCAGCACCTCCGGTATCGTGGCGCTATCGGTGGTTCTTGCAAAAATACTATCCAACACGCTGCGTCAATCCTTTCTGTAAAAACACCTGTTGGTACCATGTACCGTACTTGGAAAACGAGGATGGGTAAATGTGCTCCTCCGCCAGCAGCGAAGCCAGCCAGATCGGCAGGCTGCCGAAGGCTTTAATCTCCATAAGCACGCGGTCCTCTCCCAGCAGCTGTGTGCCCCAGCTTCCCTGTGAAAGTGCAAAGTTGTGGCTGCGCCAGCGGATATTGTGGTCAAAGGTGACGCGCAGGGCATCATCCTCCCGGCCCTGATAGGCCTCGCGGTCGTAGGCCAGCAGCAGCTTGGGCGCGGGGCTGTAACGGCGGATGAACCAATCCATCTCGCGGGCAATCTGCCCGTCCTGCATCAGCGAGTCGTCGCAGCGCAGTATCTGCTCCGCCTGCGGATAGCTGACGGCAATGCGCCGTTTATATACCACACCGCGGTACTTGCGCTTGAGCTCCAAAAACAGATCGTCGTCCGGCTTGGGAACGCCGTACCAGCGCAGGCGCATTTTTTCCTTGAACAACGGCTTTTGCACAGATGTGCGGATGAGCTCGTAATCGTCCGTATCAAAATATACGCTTGTAATCGTGTGCAGCCCGTACTGGTCCTGCACCATATACTCATCCAGCTTCTGCGTCAGCCTCCGGTATGCTTTCGGTGTCAGCAGGTACTTCTTTTCAATGCGTTGGAATACGGTATTATTGTCCATTATGGCACCTCCATTCACGCGCATTGTATCGGCCCAAGCTGAAATGAACCTAAAAATATTTAACATGGATTTAACATTGGCCACTTTGATACAAGTATGAAGCGCGGCCATTGACACAGCCGACCCTTGCCCGTATACTCATACCACAACCGAATCAAGCACGCGAATGTATTACACACGATACCGGAGACTGGTTCTCCGCGGGAATATGGATGAGAATTCCGAGCTATCCCAGTAACCGTGTGGCGGACGAACGGGCACGATGCCACTGCCGGCTATCCGGTGGGAAGGCGCCCCAGTAGGACGATGCCAAGCCGGGAGACCTGTTCGCGGTGCGACCTCTGGGACGGTGCAAGGATGCGCTCCTTATCAATGCGCGCAGAATTGGCAGTCTTTTGAGGCTGCCAATTGCCTGTTCGGGAAATTGAAAGGAGTGGTTCTCATGAAAAGAGCCCTTGGACTGGTGCTCGTGCTCCTGATGATCTTCACAGCCGGCTGCGGACTGGCGGAAACAAGCACGATCACAACAACCGACATGATGGACAGGTCCATCACACTGACCGAGCCCGTGACGCGCGTGGTAGCGCTGACGGCGGCGGACTGCGAAATCCTCTACGCGCTGGGCGCGGGCGACCTGCTGGTGGGCAGAGGCGCCTACTGCGACTATCCCGCCGACGTGCTGGACGTTCCCTCGGTGGAATCCGGCTACGAAACCAACGTCGAGCAGATTATCGCGCTGGAGCCCCAGCTGCTGCTGATGGGTACGATGAACCAAAGCGAGGAACAGGTGCAGATGCTGGCGGACGCGGGCATTGCCGTGGCCGTGTCCAACGCGCAGGATATCGCGGGCGTGTACGAAGCCATCACGATGATCGGCACGCTGACCGGGCACGAAGCGGAAGCCGCCCTGCTGATCGCCGACATGCAGGACACCTTTGCCGCGCTTGCGCAAAGCACGGTTTCCGGCACCGTGTACTTTGAGGTATCCCCGCTGGAATACGGCTTGTGGACTGCCGGCAGCGGCACCTTTTTGCAGGAGATCGCCGATATTCTCGGCCTGACCAACGTGTTTGCCGATCTGGACGGCTGGGCGCAGATCTCCGAAGAACAGGTGCTTGCGCGCAATCCCGATTATATCGTCACCCTGACGGCGGACTACGGGCAGGATCCCTCGCCCGTGGATGAAATCCTCTCCCGCGCGGGATGGGACAGCGTAACCGCCATCCAAAACGACGCTGTGTATTCCGGTTTCGGCGATTCGCTCACGCGGCCCGGCCCGCGGCTGGCGGACGGCGCCCAGGAACTGCTAAACGCTATCCTTGCGGATTGATATGAAAAAAGAAGGATTCCATTTTATCGCCTATCTGGGCTTTATCGCGGCATTGCTGCTCACGCTCACGCTCTGCGTGTGCGCGGGCAGCGTTGCCCTCCCTTTGCGCAAAACGCTGCAAATCCTCTGGCGGGCGCTTACCGGCGTGCCGCAGCAGGGCGCGCGTGCCGCGATCATCTTAACGGTTCGGCTGCCGCGCGTGCTGTGCGTGGCGCTGTCGGGCGCGGCGCTGGCGCTGTGCGGCGGCGTGATGCAGGGACTGTTGCGCAATCCGCTGGCCGACGGGTCCACGCTGGGCGTATCGGCCGGCGCATCGCTGGGCGCGATCCTCGCCATCGCGCTGGGGATTTCCATCCCGATTTTGAATTTTGCCAGCACCATGGTCATGGCGATCATCGGCGCTATGGCGTCGCTTGCCATCATCCTCACGCTGGCCTACCGGCTGGACCGCAGCTTTGCCACGCACACGATCATTTTAATCGGTATTATTTTCTCGATGTTCGTATCGGGCATTTTAAGCCTGATCATCGCGTTTTCCGGTGAAAAGCTGCGCACCATCACCTACTGGACAATGGGCAGCCTGCAGGGTTCCACCTATCTCAACGCGCTTACGCTGCTGATCACCCTGCTCATTTTCGGCACCATCATGCTGCTGCACGCGCGGGAGCTGAACGCCTTTGCCGTGGGCGAGGCCAACGCGCGATCGATCGGCGTGAATGTACGCAGGGTAAAGCTGCTGATGCTCATCTGCGCGTCGGTACTGATCGGCGTGTGCGTGTCTATCGGCGGCACGATCAGCTTTGTAGGCCTGGTAACGCCGCACATCCTGCGCCTTTTAACCGGCCCCAACCATAAAAAGCTGCTGCCCGCCACCGTGTTCGGCGGGGCCGTTTTCCTGCTGCTGTCCGATCTGGCGGCGCGCACGCTGCTCAGCCCCATCGAGCTGCCCATCGGCGTGGTCACCTCGCTGATCGGCGCGGTGGTGTTCACCGTTATTTTGCTGCGCAGCCGAAAGGGGGATATGCATGCTTGAGGTCAAGCACCTTTCGGCATACTACGGCGACCAGCCGGTGCTGCATGATATTTCCTTTTCCGTGCAAAGCGGTGAATGGCTGATGATTACCGGTCCCAACGGCGCGGGCAAATCCACGCTGATGCAGGCCCTGCTGCAGGGCGTGCCCCACACCGGCGACGTGCTGCTGGACGGCCAGCCCATCCAGGCCCTGAAACCGCGCGAGCGCGCCCGCCGCATGGGGCTGCTGGCGCAGGGTTACGCCGCGGGCTACGATTTTACCGTGGAAGAGATTGTACGGCTGGGGCGCTATGCCTACCACGACGCTCTGAGCGGTTTCAGCGCGCAGGACGAGGCCGCTGTGGAACAGGCGCTGGCCGCTACCGGCACGCTCCGGCTGCGGCGCAGCCCTATCTCACAGGTGTCCGGCGGCGAGGCGCAGCGCGCGTTTTTGGCGCAGCTGTTTGCGCAAAATCCAAAGCTGCTGCTGCTGGATGAGCCCTCCGCCCATCTGGATTTAAGCTATCAAAAACAGATTTTTGAACTGATTCAAATCTGGCTGCGCCACGAAGGGCGCGCCGTGATCTCCGTGGTGCATGACCTGTCGATCGCCCGCCGGTTCGGCACGCGCGTGATCCTTCTGGATCACGGCCGCATCGCGGCGGACGCCCCGCCGCCCCGGGCGCTCACGCCCGCTCTTCTGCAAGAGGTGTACGGCATGGATGTCGCCGGCTGGATGCGGATAATGTACGACAACTGGGCGGAATAATCACAGGAAAACCAAGCCCGTTCCCGATCTTCTTTTGCGGGAACGGGCTAATTTGACTACATTTCATTTAGGCGTCCCGCCTGCTTGCAGCGTCGCTGTATAGAATTTGAAGAAACGATCGGGTATCCTGCAGCGCCTCGGACAGCAGCCCGTTTGCGTGCAACGATACAAAGACGGCGGCTGTCCTTGCCTGACAGCTGACCGATTTTTCGGGATTGAACGCAATATCCGTAAACGCATCGTATTGCAGCAGTTCCGCTACATACTCCGGATGCTGTGCCAGCGCGTGCATATACAGCCAGTGATAGAAATAGGTCGTAGGGTTCAGCCCGAACTCCCGGTTTTCAAATAAAAAGCGCTTAAGCCGTCCGCTCTCCCGCAGCCTGCGATCCCGCTTCACTTCCCAGGGAGCTTTATAGAGCAGATCCTGATACGGGCCTCCGTTTTCGAATACTTTGCTGGATTGATAGGCCGCCTCCACCGTGTAGCTACCGCCGCTTTGCGTGGCGATTCGCAGATGAAACGCGCTCAACGCCGCACCCAGTGCGGTGTCGGACTTGCTGGAAATCTCCAGTATTTTTCTGCCGGGATGTTGTGCACGATAGGCTTCGTGTAAATTCCGGATGTTGACCTGCCATTGCTCAACCGAGGAGCCGGCATACCAGGCGAATTCGACATCCGTCTGCAAGCAATAGGGCATGGCATTGCGGGCTGCAAAAACAGGCCGTACGGCCTGTTGGGGCTTCATACCGGACTTCTTCATAGAAACCATCTCCCAAGCCATGAAAGCACCGTATCGCTGTGCTGTTATTTTTAAAGGTTTTACCGCATCGGCAGAAGTGCCGTAAGCGCCGTTCTACATTGTCTGCTCAAGGATATCCGCAATCTGCACCGATGCGGTACCGTCGCCGTAAGGATTGGAGGCTGTGCTCATTTTCTGATAGGCGGCAGGGTCTGTAAGCAGCCGGCAGCAGGCGTCGAAAATCGTCTGCTCGTCGGTGCCCACCAGCTTCAGCGTACCGGCCGCAAGGCCCTCGGGGCGCTCGGTGGTGTTGCGCATCACGAGCACAGGCTTGCCCAGTGCCGGTGCTTCCTCCTGAATGCCGCCGGAATCCGTCAGTACAAGATACGATGCGTTGATCAGGTTATGGAACGCGTCCGCTTCCATCGGCTCAATAAGGCGGATGCGTGGATGGCCGGCCAGTATTTCGTATGCGGCGGCCTGCACCGCGGGGTTTTTATGCACGGGATAGACCAGCTTCACATCCTCGTAGTGTTCCACCACGCGGCGGATGCCCCGAAACATGCTGCGCATCGGCTCGCCGAGGTTTTCGCGGCGGTGCGCCGTCATCACCAGCAGGCGGCTGCCTTGGGCCCAGTCGATAATCTCCGAATGAAAATCGGTACGCACGGTGGTTTTTAAAGCATCAATGCTCGTGTTGCCGGTCACATATACGGTTTTGGGGTCGCGCCCTTCCCTGAGCAGGTTATCGCGCGCCTTTGGCGTAGGCGCAAAGTGGTATTTTGCTACCAGGCTGATCGCCTGCCGGTTATATTCTTCGGGGAACGGCGAATAAAGATTGTACGTACGCAGGCCCGCCTCCACATGCGCCACGGGAATTTGGCTGTACAGGCATGCCACCGAGGCGGCATAGGCCGTGGTGGTATCGCCATGCACCAGCACAATATCCGGCCGGCAATCCGCCAGCACCCGCTGCATGCCGTAAAGCGTTTTGGCGGTAATGTCAAACAGCGTCTGCTCCTGCCGCATGATATCCAGATCGTAATCCGGAACCACGTCAAACAGCGTCAGCACCTGATCCAGCATTTCCCGATGCTGACCGGACACGCAAACCTTGGTGTCAAATCCGGCACGCGCGCGCAGCTCCTTGACTACCGGACACATCTTGATCGCCTCCGGCCTTGTGCCAAACACGACCATCGCTCGGATTTTTCCTTGTTTGGGCATGGTGCAGTCTCCTTATATATCAAGAAAATTCATTCCGGCTTACCCGGAAATGGTAGCATAATATCCAGCCGTACACAAGTGGGCGCTTGTATATTATGCTATAATGGATATAGAACAAAGCAGTGCATAGCACAACAGCGCAGAAGCTGTTTATTTGCAACGCTTCCGCGCTTTCCTCCCTCGGCTGTGCATGCATCCTGCCCGCTGCTGACGACGGAAAGGAAGGACCCGCATGAAAATCGGAT
>DAOPIR010000123.1:0-8688 GCA_035399245.1 Candidatus Limiplasma sp. | reverse complement strand
TGTTGCGGTACACCGGATAGATGCACTTCACAATCCCGAACAGAAATATCAGCCCGATCATTACATAGACCAGTATTTCTGACAGTCCCATCGTTAATTGCTTGATGATTTCGTTTGCCATGAAAGCATCACCGATCCTCTTTCGTCACTTATTGATAATCTTAACACTTTTTTCATCTTTTGTAAATATATTTTCTCCCCTGCCAATCGTTTCCAACCGTAACAAAAAGCGGGGTTCCCCCCGCTTTTCTATGTTTTCCATTGTGTGAAGCAACAAGTGTCTGCAAATACTATGCTTCCGGCTCCAGCAAGCCCAAGTCTCCATCCTTGCGCAGATACAGCACATTGGTGCGATCCGTATCGATGTTGACAAACACGAAGAAGCTGTGGCCCAGCAGTTCCATCTGGAGGATAGCGTCATCCAGCGACATGGGGCGCACAGGGAACGTTTTGTTGCGGACCACTTTGCGGTTCTCTTCTTCTACCTGTGTGTCGAGTTCCTCGGTAAACTCCAGATCCGCGCTCTGGAAAGCGTCCACCTTCAGCCGTTTGCTAAGCCTTGTGCGGTGCTTGTGAATCTGGCGTTCCATCTTTGCCAGTGCCTGATCGATACTGACGTACAGGTTTTCATCATTGGAGGCTTCGGAACGGAGGATTACCCCGTCAAACGGTACGGTAATTTCGCAGGTGCGGCGGTTGTTCTTTTCCCGCGTGAGACGAATCAGCATTTCCGTATTCTGGTCAAGATACCGTCCCATCTTATTGGTTTTGCGGAGTACACGGTCTGTAACGGCCGGGGATACGCTCATATTTTTGCCGACGATTGTTGTCTTCATCTGTTATTTCTCCTTTAATTGTGTATTTCCAAGTACCGCTGCACCGCTTGCGGGCTGCGGCTGGCGGTATACGATTTTGGATAAACGAAACACGCTTTGAAACAGTCTGCCTGTATCACGAGCGCTATTATCCAAAAACCGTGCTGAAACGGTGTTAAAATACTGTGGGTTAAAACCAGGTTTCCCGCCAAGAACCCATGATTGTCGCCTCAGCACGGCTTTTCGTATGTTGTGCCAAGGGAACCACGCTCCTTTCCACGGGGACTTCGTGTATATATATACCATTCGACAGGAATTTGAAACATCCTGTTTCCCGCTGCATATTTTAAGGTTTTTACATTTGCTGTACGCTGTTAGTAATCGCACCGCCCAGGCATTGGTCTCCCTGATAAAACACGGTGCTCTGCCCAAGCGTTACGGCGCGCTGCGGATCATCGGCCTCGATGTGGACGATATCCCCGTCTTGCACAATCGTAACCGGCTGATCGGCCTGCCGATAGCGGAACTTCGCCGTACAGCGAAACTTCTGCCCCATGGGCATCGGCGCGTCGCCGGCTATCCAAGTTGGCTCAATAGCCTCCGTACAGCGGGAATACAGGCGCGGATGGTCTTCACCCTGGCCGACGATGAGCACATTATTGGGAATATCCTTAGCAAGCACAAACCAGCTGCGCCCATCGCCACGGCCGCCGATGCCAAGGCCCTTACGCTGCCCCGGCGTATAATAGGCAAGCCCGATATGCGTGCCGATCACCTCGCCCGTTTCCGTGCACATATTCCCCGGCTTGGTCGGCAAATAGTTTTGCAGAAATTCACGGAAATTCCGTTCTCCGATAAAGCAAACGCCTGTAGAATCTTTCTTTTCGCTGACGGGCAGCCCGTGTTTTCTGGCAATGGCTCGCACCTGCTGCTTGGTCATAGCCCCCACGGGAAACACGGCCTTTTGCAGCTGGGGCTCCTTGAGCATATAGAGAAAATAGCTTTGGTCCTTATTGCTGTCCGTACCGCGCAGCAACACGGGATGCCCGTTGCGTATTTCCGTCTGCACAAAATGTCCCGTGGCCAGCTTATCGGCACCCAGTTTCATCGCAAACTCCAAAAACGCCTTGAACTTGATCTCCCGGTTGCACAGTACATCGGGATTTGGCGTACGGCCTTTTTTATATTCGTCCAAAAAATGGCTGAACACACGCTCCTGATACTCTTTTTCAAAGTTGACAGCATAAAAAGGGATGCCGATCCTCTCACAGACCGCCTGTACATCCTCCCAGTCGGCTGTGGAGGTGCATACGCCGTTGCTGTCCTTTTCGTCCCAGTTTTTCATAAATACGCCGACGACGTCATAGCCCTGCTGCTTGAGCAAAAGCGCGGCAACCGAAGAATCCACCCCGCCGGACATACCAACAACAATTCGTTCCATCAGATTCCCTCTGCGGCTTCCAGCCGCTTGATAACCGCCTGCAAAATGTCATCCGCCAGCTCGTCAACCGGCTTGTTGCCGTCTACCGCAATAAATCGATTTGCATGATCGCGCATCAGCTGCTCATATACCTTTTGCGTGCGCTCATGGAACGCGGGCGGCTGAATCTCCAGTCGATCCAGCTTGGACGCTTGCTTACGGCGGGCAAGCGCCTGCTGATGATCCATCTGCAAATAGATGCTCGCGTCGGGCACCATATTTCCAACCGCAAAGGCGTTGATCTGCGCTACCTCGTCTACCCCCAGCTGGCGGCCGCCGCCCTGATAGGCAATGGAACTGTCTACAAAGCGATCGCACAGCACCAGTTTGCCTGCTTCCACCGCAGGGCGGATCACCTGATGCACATGCTGCGCGCGGGAAGCGGCATACAGCAGCGCCTCGCAGGACGCGGACATTTCCATGTTTTCCGTCGTTAAGATCAAATGGCGGATGTCCTCGCTGATCTTGCAGCCGCCGGGTTCCCTCGTTTTTACGATATCATACCCAAATGCCGTCAGGCTTTTCGCCAGCTTTTCGATCTGCGTCGTTTTACCGCTGCCGTCCAGCCCTTCCATCGTCAGAAAATAGCCGCGGCCTGGCTTGCAATCCGGACACAGCATCGTAAACAAGTCTTCCTGTTTTTCCGCTATATAGGTCGCGCCTGCCTGCTCCAGCTCATTGGGCAGGCTGTAACCGTAGCGTACGCCGATGCTGTCGATCCCGTTGGCTTTTGCGCCTTCGATGTCATATTTCCGGTCGCCGATCATCACGGCTCTGCGGTATGTTTTCGGCAGTGCGCGCCTGATGAGCTCAGGTTTTCCCGCCTGCACTTCGTTGCACTTTTCTCCGATTACACAGTCGAAATAGCGATACATATGGAAGTACTCAAACAAACGAATCGTCCGCTCGATCGGCTTGGATGTGGCTACGGCAAGATACGCACCGTTTTTCTTCAGTTGTGTCAGCAGCGGCCGGATATGCGGAAAGATACTGTAGCGGTAGATGCCCTCACGATCATAATGCGCCACATAATATTGTATGGCTTCGTCCATCTGCGCGTCGGTAAAGCCCAACAGCTGCTTGAAGGCTTCCCGCAGCGGCGGACCGATAAACTGCTTGAGCGTATCATCCGGCGGCACGGGCAGGTGCATCCTTGTAAGCGCATACCGAAGCGATGATAGAATACCGTCTTCAGAGCGCGTCAGGGTTCCGTCAATATCAAACAACACCGCATCATAGGGCAGGTTATGCATAGTCTATCTCCTTATTTCACACATCGTATGCCGTTGCTTGCGCCAAACAGTCGGTGCGGCGGCGTTTGCAGGATCATTTCCGCTATTTCCGGCGTTACGGTTTCCCCAGCGGTCAGCCAGGCCACGCCGGGCGGATACAGTCCGATATTCGTCGCACTGATGTGTCCGACGGCTTCGGAAGGGCGCAGATTCTCCGCTTGCGCGAATACGGCCTGTGATAACGGCATTTGCCGTATTGGCCAAGATTCTGGGCGGATTTTCAACGGTTTGGGATCACAGGTGTTTTGCTCGCGCGGAATTTGCTCCAATGCGTGCAGCAGCGCATCCAGCCGTTTTTCGCCGTCTAGCAGTGAGAGGATACATACGATATGATGCGTATCGCTCATCTCCACATCTATCCCCATCGCCTGCAGCTGTTCCTGCAGCCGCTCGCCGCCCTGCGGCGCGCGCAGTACCAGGCGCAGGCGATCCGCCGGATAGGGTTTCCGGTCGTCCTTATACCCCAGCGAGGATGCCCTGCTGTAAAAACGGTCGATAGCGGCTAAAAGCCGGTCACAGGTGTCCTGACCATAGGCATCCATCCATGCGCGCGCATCGTCCATGGACTGCATTACCGCAAAGGACGGGCTTGAGGTTTGCACCATGCGCAGGATGGCAAGCAGCTTTTCGGTATCGATTCCGTTCATCGCGTGCAGCCATGCCGCGGCATTGACACAAGGCAGTGTTTTGTGTGCGGACTGGACAAACAAGTCGGCTCCGCGCGCACCCGCGTTTTGCACATCCTTGCGCCAGTTGAAATACGCACCGTGCGCCTCGTCGCACAGCAGCAGCTTTTCTCGTGCGTGTACAGCCGCGGCAATCTCGGGCAAATCGCACAGCAGGCCGTAATAATCGCTGCTTACCGCAAGCGCAGCCGAGGCCTCCGGATTATCCGCCAGCGCCTTTTGATAGGCTGCTGCGGAGGTCGTTACCCAGCCTTCCGGGGTCTGCGTTACTTCGGCAAACACCGGTTCTATTCCGCCCAGAGCGCAGATGTTCAGTGCGCTTATGTGCACGTTGCGCGGCAGGATCACCGTATCGCCGCGATTGCACGTGTACAGAATCATCGCATGCACACCGGCGGTTGATCCGCCGTGCAGCAGGAAGGATGCCTTTGCCTTGGCGCTGGTTGCCAGCAAGCGTTCGGCCTCCGCAATAGCGCCAAGGGGATGGAACAAATCGTCGGTCACAGGCAGCTCCGTCGTCTCTGTGCGATACAGGTCAATCCCCTCAAACAGCAGCTGTCCCTGTGAAGCCGGCATGTGCAGCGACAGGCGCGCAGATACCGTTTGCAGCATTTCGTGCACAGGCCGTCGCATCCCGTTCGCCTCCCCGCCTTTTATCCTCCGCTAGCATATCAAAATTCCCTTTCTTGCGCAAGGTTGTCCATTTGCTTTCCCGTGGAATTCGTATATACTGGGAGCCGTGCAAACGGTTACATTTTTTGGTGCGGTTTGTTGCATTTTATCTCTTGCAACTTGATAGGGAATGCGCTAGAATAGCATGCATCTTGCGTTGCCATCCCTTACTGTTTTACCCGGCAAGCCAGCGGAGGTCATGGTTATGAGCACCCGGTATGGACATCCCAAACTACGCTTGCGTCTCTTTAATGATAATGGGATGACGGAGCAGCTGCGCAAAAATCTTTATTGGGTTATCTGGGCTGTTACCATCGGTATGCTCGGATTTGTTGTTACTACAGGCGCTGTATGGAGCGGTTTTCAGCGCGAGGTATTAGGCGCCAACGATTTTCAGCTTGGCTTAATCTCCGCAATCCCTGTATCTACCTGTGTTTTGCAGGTGTTTATCAGCTACTATATGGAAAAGAAGCGCAACCGGCGCTTTCTTTTCCTGTTTTTGGGAATCATCGGACGTTCGTTCTGGATTTTAATTGCGCTGGTTCCCTATCTCTTCCCCAACTTTCCTGTTGATCTGCGCATATGGCTGGTGATCGTGTTCGTGGTCATTATCTCCAGCGGCAACAGCGGCGTTAACCTTGCGTTTGGCAGCCTGATGGGTGATCTGGTGCCGATTAATATCCGCGGCTCGTTTTTCAGTGTCCGTCAAATGATCAGCTTAACATCCGGCGTAATTACCGGCTTGATTATGTCGGCGATGATAGACCGCGTCGGCCTGGTCGGCTATTCCATCGCGCTGGGGATCGCGGGCGTTTCCATGGTGCTGGATATCGCATGCTACTTCTTTGTGGAGTGGCCCGAAATGGAATCGGCGGAGCTGCCGTCTCTTCCGTCGCTGCTGAAGGAAGTGTTCCGTAATAAAACCTTCCTGCGCGTGGTTACCTTTTATTCTCTGTGGCTGTTCTCGGTCAACATCGCGGGGCCGTTTTGGAACATACACATGCTGGAATACCTGCAGATGAGCTATACGCAGATCACGCTGTACTCACAGATAGCTTCCGGCATCGCTACGATACTTATCATCTCCCGCTGGGGAAGGCTGATTGACCGCTACGGCAACAAGCCCGTGCTGACCATGGCCGCCATGTTTATTGTTATTTCCCCGATTCCATGGCTGTTTGCCACACATGACACCGCTTACTTTGTCATCATTTCCAATGTCATTTCCGGCGCAACATGGCCGGTGATTGATATATGCCAGCAGAACCTGTATCTTTCCCAGTCGCCAAAGCTGCATCGTTCCATGTATATCGCCGTATTCTTTGCCTGCATCAACCTGTTCGGCATAGCGCTGGCCAACGCGGTCGGCGGGTATCTGATGCAGACGCCGTTTGCGTACCTGACCGCCAGTCATCCTGTAGTACTCGGTCTGACGATGACCAAAATGCACTGGATGATTATTGCCTCCATTCTTTGCCGGGTAACGGTGCTGATCGTTTTCCTGCCGCGTATCCATGAAGAGGGTGCGCAGACCTTTTCCCATACGGTTAAATGCGTCGTGCACGATACCTCCGATCGTACGCATCGCCATGCAGCCGCCGTGCGTGCCACCTTCCAGCGTAAGCGCCTGCGGAAGATACTTGCAAAAGGAACCGATCAGCCGGATAACCGTAAATCGAACTGATACACAGCTGAAACAGGATATTCTCTGTTTCTATCGAATATAGTCATGAATTTGTAATCATCTGAAAGGGAGGTGTCGAGTTGAAGTGCCCCGAATGCGGCCGTTGGAACCGGTCCACGCTGCCCCACTGCCAGTACTGCGGCGCACCGCTGGAAAAAGCGGACGGGTTTTACTCTCCTTCGTCACCATCCTGGCAAAGCCAGCTTGAAGATGAGCCAAAAAAATATGTGTTGGTAGACGAATCCGGTGAGGTGGAAACCAAATCGGAATACCGTGATACGCTCGCTGATGAAATGGTCAGCCTCACCCGCCGCAAGCGGGAAGGTGAGCAGCGGCAAAAGGAACTGCGTGCCCAGGCCGCAAAGCACGGCTTTGCCCCATCGTCCCGCACGGTGCGCACCACCAGCAACCGTGCCACGTTTTTTTCAAAGCTCCAGGATAATCCGGACGCCACACTCCGGCCCGTTGATTCGCGCCTTGTGGAAGACGGATCTCCCCTGTCATCCGACGCCAGGCTGGTACGTACAACCACCTATCAAAAGGTCGGTACAAATGCGGAAAGCAAGCAGCCGTCCGCAGACACCGATCCGTATGAAAACAAGCAGGTTTACGACAGCTATGACGATGTTTTGGATTATGTGCCCGAGTATCAGCGCTCCGACGAATATGAGCACCAAAAAAATCCTACGGCCACCATCCCCCAACATGCCATCAAAAAGCGGATGCGTTTACGGCGTATTCTGATCTGGATTTTTATTCTTGCGTTTCTTGGCCTGCTGGGATGGCTTGGCGTCAAGTATATCCTCCCGATTATTACGGCTTCCAAAACCACGGAAACAACGCAGGTTACCGTTACCGCGACCATCCGCGACGATATGGCCGCCCATACCATCACCATTTCGGGCAACGACGGCGACCGTATTTCGCTGCGTGAATTGCGCACCTCCGCGATTGTGATGGACGGTGTGGCAACCTTTGATATCATGGACTACAGCTGGTACGACGACACCGATACCTCCCTTAGCGAAAGCATGGATGTAACGCTGTCTCCTTACCTGATCAGCGAATCCGGCAAGCAAACACCGCTGGATACCATTACCTATACGATCGATATTCCGCTTTCCTATATTGAATTGTACGATCCCGCCAACCCGTACACCGTGGTCAGCACGGCGATGTATACCATTGTATTCTATGTCAGTGAAGGCAGCAAGGTTTACATTAACGGCGAAAATTACTCCGATCTTGTCACCCAGACCACCGGTGAGGTCAGCTACAATGCCACCGTACAGCCGATCGGTGAAAACGAATTTGATATTGTCGTACGCAGTCCGCACTGCCGCGAAAACTCGATGACGGTCACGCTTTACCGCGAAAAGCAGGATATCCCCCTTGACCTTTCCAGCGATATTTCCAACGTGAGCAACTACGACGTAATGACTATCCGCGCCACCACCATCCCCGGTGCGGTGATCAACGTGCTGTCGCCCTATACGGACCTGGACATCACCGATACCGACAGCGACGGTTCCTTTACCTTCAAGGCCGTGTTCGACACCATCGGCGATAACACCATCATCATCACTGCCGACTACCCGGGCAAGCAGCAGACACGGTTGGAATATACCGTATATTATGTACCATCGGTTGATAAATACAGCCGCAAGGCATGGGATATCGTAAGCCAGTATACCGATCTGATGGATAATATGAGCCTTCGCAAAAGCAATAACCAGATCTATGTATGCATCGGAGAAATCCTTTCTATCGAAACCACCCGACCGCAGCGTGCCTTTATGGAATGTACCAACTCTGCCGGCACCGTAAAGGTTTATATTGAAAACCAGACCGACGCTATATGGGAAGCCGGTAAATACTATCGCGTATACGGCGATGCCTACGGGATGTACAGTCAGGTGCCGTGGCTGGTGGTACGCTACTGCTACGACTATGATCCAACTTAATCGATGTAAAAGGTGGCTGTCGCAATAGCAAAAATGCGGCAGCCTTTATTCTACAGTAAAATGCGGCTCGTTCATCCTGAACTTGCCGCTTTTTT
>DAOPIR010000122.1:0-8753 GCA_035399245.1 Candidatus Limiplasma sp. | reverse complement strand
ACCAAAATACCGCCAGGGAAAACAGCGAATACTTCTATTTTCCGCCGAAGGGATAGACGGACGTACTGTTGGGGAAAGACCGCATAGGTGCCTTTTGCACGCTGTATTGTACGCGCATAATGCTTTGCCGGCAGGAGTGTGCATTTTATCTGTTTTATGGTACCTTTGCCATATCAGCAGCCACCTATTGATAAACGAGTATTATCAGTAGGTGGCTTTTGCATATGCGGCGCTCAGCACAGGCACAGCGTGGGCTGGCTTTGGCGTATCACGCAGAAAACGGCAAGTATTTCATAGTAAAGGGGAAGAAATCGGCGGGATTTCCATGTAACATGAAATAAAAAGATGGAAATTTAGCGAAAGGTCGTTTGAATATGCAGGATAGCAAGCTTGCCGTAAACGGCGGGGAAAAGGTGCGAACGGAAAGCTTTCCGCCGTATTATCCCGGCGCGATGATGTATGACCGCAAGGAGGCTGATTTAGCGGCGCGGGTTCTTGCCGCGCATTCCCCGTTCCGCTTTTATGGGCCCGATCTTCAGGGGACGGTGAAGGAGTTTGAAAGGGAATTTTCCGCCGCGCTGCAGGTAAAGCATTCGCTGGGCGTTACCTCCGGCACCGCGGCGGTGATCTGCGCCCTCAAAGCAGCGGGCATTGGCCCCGGCGACAAAGTCGTCGTGCCGGCCTGCACCTTTATTGCCAGCGCGGGCGCCGTGGTCTGCGCGGGCGCCGTTCCGGTGTTTGCCGAGATTGACGACAGCCTGAGCATGGATCCGGATTGTCTGGAAGATATAATCGATGAAAATGTACGTGCCATTATGCCTGTGCCGATTTTGGGCAATCCCTGCCGGATCGACCGGCTGATGGAGATTGCCAGGCGAAAGCATGTTCTGGTGATCGAGGACGCGGCGCAGTCCTGCGGGGCAACCTATCACGGCAAGCCCGTGGGCACGTTCGGCGATGTGAACGCCTTCAGCCTGCAGATGAATAAGATTCTGACAACGGGCGAGGGGGGCGTTGTCGCTGCCAACGACGAGAAG
The DNA here is from genome assembly GCA_035399245.1 of Candidatus Limiplasma sp. Taxonomy (GTDB): domain Bacteria; phylum Bacillota; class Clostridia; order Christensenellales; family Aristaeellaceae; genus CAXXOK01. The sequence continues at coordinate 7,716 of DAOPIR010000122.1, read as the reverse complement.
CTCTACGAGCGCGCCGTGCGCTATCACGATCAGGGGATGTACCGCGAAAAGGAAGGCTTTCTGGCCGCCGATGAGAAAGCGGATATCTTTATCGGCCAGAATTACCGCATGAGCGAGATCACAGGCGCGGTGGCGCTTGAGCAGATCAAAAAGCTGCCGGAAATGCTCCGGCGTATGCGCGCCGCGAAGGCTGTGCTTAAAGCGGAGCTCAGGGGCGTGAAGGGTTTTTCCTTCCGCCGCATCAACGACGAACAGGGCGACGCCGGCAACGCGATGATTTTGCTGCTGGACGACGCGGCCCGCGTTCCCGCTTTTCTGCGTGCGGTGCAGGCCGAGGGTATTCCCTTGGGCAGGCTGTACAACGGGGAACCCGTGTTCATGCAGCCGCAGCTGCTGTACCAGCGCACGGCGGACGCCAACGGCTTTCCCTTCAATACGGTCGTGCCGCCGGTGCGCTACAGCGCGGATATGTGCCCGCGCTCCACGCAAATCCTGCGCCGCAACGTTACGATGATGATCGGCACGACATGGACGGATAAGGATACCGACGATGTGATCCGTGCGGTAAAGAAAGTGGCGGCAGCTATTCTATAGGAGGGCTATCCATGACTTGGACGGAAGAGAAACTCGACAGTCTGCTTTCCACGCCTTCGCAGGCGCTGATTCGGGACATGGCCGCGCTGGACGGAGACATTATGGTGCTGGGCGCGGGCGGCAAGATGGGGCCGACGCTTTCCACCCTGGCGCTCAATGCCCTGCGCGCGGCCGGAAACCTGGGCCGTGTGATCGCGGTTTCCCGCTTCAGCGATCCGATTGCCGCCAGGCTCCTGCGGGAAAGCGGCGTAGAGCTGATCTCCTGCGACCTGATGCAAAAGGGAGCGTTGGACAAGCTGCCCGACTGTGAAAATATCATCTACATGGCGGGCCGGAAATTCGGCACCGAGGGCCAGGAGGCATTGACCTGGGCGATGAACGCCTGGCTGCCTTCCCGCGTCGCGGAGCGGTTTCAGCAATCCCGTATAGTGGTGTTTTCAAGCGGTAACGTGTACCCCAAGCTGCCGCTTGCGTCGGGCGGAGCCGATGAAAGCATTTCGCCTGCGCCCGTCGGCGATTATGGCATGAGCTGCCTGGGGCGGGAGAGAATGTTTGAATATGCCGCGCAGGCCTATGGCACGCGCGTTGCGCTTTTCCGGCTGAACTATGCCGTCGATCTGCGCTACGGCGTGTTGTTCGATATCGCGCAGAAGATTGTAAACGGCGAACCGGTGTCGCTTGCCATGCCTTGCTTCAACTGTATCTGGCAGGCGTCCGCCAACGATGCCGCGCTGCGGCTGCTTCCGCTTTGCAGCGACAAGGTGTTCCGCATGAATGTTACGGGGCCGGAGACGGCCGGCACGGAAAAAACCGCGCGAAAGCTGGGCATGCTGCTTGGCAAACAACCGGTATTCTGCGGCGAAACGCCGGACAGCGCACTGCTCAGCGATGCTTCGCTGATGCACTCGGCCTTCGGGTATCCTTCCGTTTCGCTCGACACGCTGATTCGCTGGCAGGCCGAATGGATCCTCTCCGGCGGCAGATGCCTGAACAAACCGACGCATTTCGAAGAACGGAAGGGGACGTACTGATGCGGGAGAAAGCATTGGAGCTGCTGCAACAGGGCACGGTCATTCCGGCCATACCGCTTGCGCTCAAGGCGGATCGGACATTTGACGAAGCGGCACAGCGCCGCCTGATCCGGTATTATCTGGAGGCGGGCGTGGGCGGGATCGCGGCGGCGGTGCATACTACGCAGTTTGAAATTCGGGAACCGAAATACAACCTGCTGGAACGCGTGCTCCATGTTGCGGCGGATGAGATCGCCCGCTTTGAGGTGCGTACCGGACGGACGATTATCAAAATTGCCGGCGCGTGCGGCAAAAAGGAACAGGCGGCCAACGAGGCGGCCTTGGCCGGTGCGCTGGGCTTCGATTTTACGCTGCTCAGCCCGGGTGGCATGAATGCGCTCTCGGAAGACGAATTGCTGGAGCGTACCCGTGCCGTTGCGTGGGAATTGCCCGTGATCGGCTTCTACCTGCAAAGCGCGGTTGGCGGCCGGTATCTAAGCTCTGCATATTGGCGTGCATTATGCGAGATTGATAACGTCGTGGCCATTAAGGCTGCGTCCTTCAACCGATACCAGACGCTTGATCTGGTGCGTGGCTGTGCGTTTTCCTCACGGAGCGAACAGGTTTCGCTGTATACAGGAAACGACGATAATATCGTCGTGGATTTACTGACGCCGTACCGCTTTACGGTGGACGGGAAAAGCGTGGAGAAGCGCTTTGTCGGCGGGCTGCTGGGGCACTGGTCGGTATGGACGCGGGCGGCCGTGCTTTTATTTGAGGAAATCGCGGCGCTGGATAAAGCTGCGCCTGTTCCGCGCGCCCTGCTGCAGAAGGCGGCGGCCGTTACCGATGCGAACGGCGCGTTCTTCGACGTGGCGCATGGTTTTCGGGGCTGCATCGCGGGCGTGCATGAGGTACTCAGAAGGCAGGGCCTTTTCAACGGCATCTGGTGCCTGAATCCGAGCGAAACGCTTTCGCCGGGCCAGAAGGAGGAAATCGATCGCGTGTATGAAGCGTATCCCACGCTGAACGACGATGCTTTCGTACGCGAATTCCTGTGCCGGGACGAGACGATGCGGATATGAGCTATGCGTTGATTCTGATGACCTCGCTGCTGTTTGCGCTGCAGACGCTCGCTATGAAAAAGCTGCGGGCGCCGGCCATGGCGGATCAGCTGAGGCTCAATGCCGTATTCATGGGGTTGGGCGCGCTGCTTTTATGCGGTTACGGCATGCTTTTCCAAAGAGACGTTTTTATCATCGGCCGGACGACCGCCGCCTTCGGGGTTCTTTTCGGTTTCCTTTATGCGGCGGATGTGTTATGCTATTTACTGGCGCTGGGGCGGGGGCCTGTGGCGCTGACGGCCTTTTTTCTTTCGGCCAGCATGCTGATCCCCGCATTGTTCGGCATCGCTTTCCTGGGCGAAAGGCTGACGCTGAAAAAAGGGGCGGGAATCCTGATGCTGGTCTGTGCTATGTTTCTGGCACAGCAGAAAGAGCAAAAGGCCATCGGGGCGCGCAGTTGGATTGCGCTGTGCCTGCTGGCCTTTCTTTTCAACGGTTTTTTATCCGTCTGCCAGAAGGAACAGCAGACGCTTACGAGGGGAACGGAAGGCTTCGGGCTGATGCTGATCGGCTATGCCTGCGCTTCGCTGTTCAGCGCACTTTCGGCGGCGATTGCCGGAGGAAAGCGCCGCCCGACGGGCATTGCGGGGCTGATCCGGCGCAACGCGCCCTGGCTGGCGGCGATCGCCGTATGCTCGATGCTTGGCAACCTGCTGCTTACCTTTCTGGCGTCAAGCGTGGACAGCGTGCTGCTGTATCCGTTGTCGCAGGGCGGGCTGCTTGTGCTTCTTGCGCTGGCTTCCGTGCTGATCTATCGGGAACGGGGCGGGCGGCGGGCCTTCGGCGGCCTTGTGCTGGGCATTGCCGCGATGATCCTGATCGCGTAAGCGGAAAAACGCCGGCAATGCCGCAGCGGCACGCCCGTGGCTGCGCAGCGGGTGAAATGCTCCGTTCCCGGGACAATCGTTACGACAAGAGGGTTGACGATTATGAAAATGACGGATCTTGACCGCAAAGAATACCATAACATCGTCGTGTATACCATGAAGGACAACAACAACGGAAACCTTCCGGTGTATCTGGCGCGCATCAGCTCCAAGGTGCATACGTCGCCCATGCACCGCCACGAGGCCGTTCAGATCAACTATATCACCCGGGGCAAGCTGGTTCATGAGGTGAACCATTCCAAATATCAGCTTGTGCGCGGCGATATTTTCATCATCCCGCCCTATATCCCGCATCAGCTTTTTCCGGTGGATGAAGCCGGATACGAGCTGATCGAGCTGGAATTTATTCCCGAGTTCATCTTCGGGAACACGTCCACGCCCTTTACCGACGCGGCCAATACCGGCGTGTTCGACTTTGCGTACATCGAACCGTTTTTGGTGGCCGAGCAGGATGTAAAGCCCCGCCTGAACCTGACGGGCGAGCATCAGGCAATCATCGAAAGCCTGATGAACGAAATCGAAACCGAATATAACGAGCGCCAGAACAGCTATCTGCTGGCGCTCAAGGCCGATCTGCTGAAGCTGCTGGTCATGCTGGGCCGTTATTTCGGCGAGGAAACCAAGGACGACGGGCAGTACCGCTATCATCGGGACGCGATGATCAAATCCATTCAATATATCAAGGATCACTTCAACGAGGATATCACGATCGAGGAGATTTCCAAGATCACCATTCTGTCACAATCCTATTTCAGCTATCTGTTTAAGGCTATCACGCATAAAACCTTTGTGGAATATGTGACGGACCTGCGCATCAATGCCGCGATGGAAAAGCTCAGGAATACCGGAATGCTGGTCGTGGATATCTGCTTCAGCGTCGGGTTCAAGAGCGTCAATCATTTCAACCGCATGTTTAAAAAAGCGATGGGCATGTCGCCGCTGCAATACCGCAAGCTCAACCGCGGCCGCAAAGACGATTGAAATTGCCACCGAGCACGCAGGCAAGCTCCCGGTGTGAAAGCCCGGCTGCCAGCACGCGCGCAAGCGTGAAGCTCGGATCATAAAAGGGCATATCGGTACCGAAAAGCAGCTTTTCGGCGCTGATTTTTGTTACGGCGTACCGGATGTTGCCCATGGGCGCGGCGGAGAGCGCCGTATCGCCGTAGACGTTGTCATGGCGCGCGATGGTTTGCAGCGCGGTGTCCAGCGCGTTTGGCGCGCCGCCCAGATGGGCAACGATAAACGAAGCGTTTGGATAGCGTACCGCCAATCCGCCGATATCCAGCACGTTGCGCACGCTCCAGGTGTGGATCAGCACCGGCAGCCGGTGTGCGTCCGCATAGGCGTATGCCGGTTCGTACACGGGATCGGCCACCTGCCGGCCGTGCAGCTCGGGGTGCAGCTTGATGCCTGCAAACCCGGGCTTTGCAAAGAAATGCGTAAGCTCTTCAAATATCGCTTCCCCGCCGCAGGGTTTGATCGTCACATAGCCGCTCGCACGCTGGGGAAAGCGCGTGACCGCGTCAAGCACCAGCTCGTTGCCAAGGCGCATGTCCGGGCCGATCGAGGCATGCGCGGTCAGCGTGATACGGTTGATGCCGACCTGGTCACAGCGGCGGATCAGGCTGTCGATGCTGCCCTTTTGCGAAACTTTAAAATTGCTCCACGGGCCCAGATGATCATGCGCATCGACGACTTGAAACTCCCGCACGGGCCGGCCTGCCAGAATTGCTTCTATATAATCTGTCATAACGTCACCTTCGAAAGCAAGCGCTCAAGATTTTCGTGCGCGATCTTTTCCTTGTCCGCGTCTGATATTTCAGCGTAGGTAATCAACGCCACGGAAGAGGCCGGATCGGTTGAAAGCATACCGCTGCCGAAAACCAGCCGCTCCGCTCCGAACCGTGCGCAGAATTCGGCGATCCCGCGGTAAGGCTTGTAGGCGGAGGTTTCGGCGTACAGGTTTTCCGTATGCTCCATCAGCGGGTACAGCATACGATCCGACCGGAAATTGATACCGGTAGCGATGACCGTCAGCGTCGGATACGAAAGCGCGAAGTCGCCCAGTGCTTCAAGATTGCCGCCGAACTGGTCAAGCCCGATCAGAAGCGGGACATGGGTTTCCCCAAGCGCGTCCAGCAGCGGGCCGACAGACCAGCGGCGAAGTGAAAAATTGTGATAACCGGACGCCGGAAACATCGTGACCGCCCTGACACCGCTGCGGGAAAGCCGGCTGAGCAGCATATCCAGCTTTGCCGTTTCTCCCGAAGCCGGCGCAAGCAGTGTGAATACCGGAAGAATACGGCGGTTTTGCGCGCATACCTCAAGCAGCGCGTCGTTTCCCGTATCGGGGTCGTATTCGCGGCTGAGAGAATGGTACGCCAGCGCCGTTTCGATCCCGAAACGATCCATTTGCTCCAGCAGTGTCCGCACGCCTGTGCCGATCCCGGGCGCCGGAATGCGCACGGGCCCGAAAGCGGCGTTCGCGTCAAAAAATTTCATGCGTTCATCTCCCGTTTGTACAAGGTGCTTATCCTATTACCTATCATAGCACGGCGAAGCGGCCCCCACTAACCCAATCGCATTGCAAAATGTGCGGATTTCATGTTTTCAATAGAATCAATCAAGTAGACAAGATAAAACGGAAAGAATGTAAAATTTGTGTATGATATAGTATTTTTATAAAAGTTGTATTTCAAGGATGAATATCACGGAAAGAAGGAATAGAATGCCCATGCTTGGTACGACGGCGCGACATACAAAGCTAGGACAGAAAAAGGACGACAAAAGCCTGTGGCAGAAGATCGTCCGCGATAAATGGCTTTTGCTGATTTTTGCACCGGGAATGCTCAATGTGCTTATTTTCAAATACCTGCCTATGGCGGGACTCGTAATGGCTTTCCAGGAGTACAAGCCGCTGCGCGGTATCCTTGGCAGCCGCTGGGTCGGCCTGATGCAGTTCAGCCGCCTGTTTACCTCGGTGGATTTCGGGCGGGTGCTGTGGAATTCCATTTCGCTGAACCTGCAGGGGCTGGTGTTTTCGTTTCCGATGTCCATCATTTTTGCCCTGCTGCTCAACGAAATGCGGGGACGGAAATTTAAGCGCCTGACCCAGACGGTGGCGTATCTGCCGTATTTCATCAGCTCGGTTATCGTGGCCGGCATGGTCAAGATGTTCTGCACGCCGCCTATCGGGTTCATATCGCGGATCATCGGCACGCTGACCGGCGGAAGTTCGCCCATGCTGCTTGCCATGCCGCAGGCATCCCATGCCATCCTGATCACAACGGGCATCTGGCAGGGCTTCGGCTGGGGTTCCATCATCTATCTATCCGCACTCGCCGGCGTGGATCCGCAGCTGTACGAGGCGGCCACCATTGACGGGGCAAGCCGTTTCCAGCGCGTGATGAACATTACCCTGCCCTCGCTGTATCCCGTCATTTCCATCCAGCTGATCATGACCGTGGGCGGCTTGATGAATTCCTCCTTCGATCTGCCGTGGATGCTGCAAAACGGCCTGAACATGCGTACGATGGAAACCATCGCAACCTGGAACTACAAGCTGTCAATCGGCAGCCATCTGGGGCTGTACAGCTATTCCACCGCCGTGGGACTGTTCCAGTCCGTTATCAACCTGGTGCTCATTATCATTGCCAACACAGTATCACGGAGAATCTCCGAGACGAGCTTTTTCTGAGAAAGGAACATTTTGCACAAATGACCCAAAGCGTACGAAAGCATAGCCGCCTCACGCGTCCGACGATGGGAGACTGGCTGATCTGGCTGAACATGCTGTTCATCTGGCTGATCGTCATGTACCCGATTCTCAGAATTATCGCAGGCTCCCTCAGCAACGCGGACCTGCTGCTGCGCAACGAGTTTGACAGGATTAACGCGGAGATTCTCGCGGTTGTCAGCAATCATGAGCTTCTGCAGTCCCTCACTGAGCGGTTCGGCATACCGTATCACTTTGTTCCCCACGAGGATCTATCAAGGGAAGCCCATGAAAAAAAGCTGCTTCAGGTAATTGACAGCTACAAGCCGGAATACCTTGTCCTCGCGAAATACATGAGGATACTGACGCCGGCATTTGTCGAAAGA
>DAOPIR010000121.1:0-8848 GCA_035399245.1 Candidatus Limiplasma sp. | reverse complement strand
GATAGCCTGAGCAATGCCTATCTCGCCTATGCACTGCTGATCTACGCGGCGCTGGAGGGAATTCAAAACAAGGAACAGCTTCCCGATCCGGTAACGCAGGGCTGGGACGATATACCGCTTCTTCCCGAGTCCCTGAGCGATGCCATCGCCGCTGCCAAAGACAGCGAATTTATCAAACGAACGCTCCCCCAAGGCGTACTGGACGCGTTTTTGCAAAATGCCGAGGAGATGCTGCTGCTCGACCGTCAGGATAAAACCGGTCTGTTTAACATGCAGTTCGAACGCTTTTAACGGGATAGGAGAGTTCAATTGACGCAGGAGCGCAACTTACTGGTAGCTGCAAGGGGGCAGGAGAAGCTGATGGAATGGCTCAACGCCATGAACATCGGTGATGTCGAGCCTGTAGCGGGGGCGGCGCAGGCGCGCCGCAAAGCAAGCGGAGATTCATATTCGCTTGCTTTGATTAATGCACCCCTGCTGGATGAATCCGGTTTGGAGCTGGCGGTTGATCTTGCGCAGAATACCACGGCGGCGGTTGTGCTGCTGGTAAAAACCGAAATGGCCGCCATGATTGCGGATACCGCTATGAGCGCGGGCGTGCTGGTGGTGACCAAGCCGGTTAACCAGCTGCTGTTTGAACAGACGGTCAAGGTAGGAATATCCTGCCGAAACCGGCTGCTGATCTATAAAAACCAGACCGAACGTCTGCAGACACGCTATGAGGAGCTTAAGGTCATCGACCGTGCTAAATGCCTGCTGATTGAGCACATGCGCATCACCGAAGAAGAAGCGCACCGTGTGCTGGAAAAGGAAGCAATGGACAGCCGCATGTCGCGCGTGCGCGTGGCCCGCAAGGTGCTGGACCGGTTTGAACTGTAACACCGGCGCTGATGCGGCCTGAAAACAAGTGAGCATATTAACCCACCCCGATAAGAGGTGGGTTTTGCTAATCTGCCGATCGCCTGTGTATGAGCAAAGGCAATCATTGTAACATTGCATCCGGCAATCGTTGTATGATACAATGCGGTTTGGTAAAGAGAGGGGACGGAATATGACAATTTTGATTATCGACGGTCAGGGCGGCGGCCTTGGAAAACAGCTGATCACCGCGTTGAAGGCCGATAATCCACGCTATGCCATCCTTGCCGTGGGCACCAACGCGATTGCGACCACCGCGATGCTCAAGGCGGGTGCGGATACCGCCGCCACGGGGGAAAACGCCGTTGTGGTAGGGTGCAGGAAAGCGGACATTATTATCGGTCCCACCGGCATTGTGGTAGCCGACGCAATGCTTGGCGAAATTACGCCAACGATGGCCACGGCCATCGGCCAGAGCAACGCGACGCGGGTCCTGGTGCCGATGAACCAGTGCGACAATATCATTATCGGCATCATGGAGCAGCCCGTCGGGCAGATGGTACAGGGGGTTGTCCGCACGGTTGCACGGCTGTACGGCCAGCGCGGATGACAGACTTTATAACGATCATAAACGCCCATCGCCTGCGCTATGCGCTGATGCAGCCGCAGGATTTCGGCAAGCTTGCCTACCAAAGCGCAATGGGGCCGGAGCATTTGATCACGGACGAGCAAGCGGCTATCAAGCGGATTGAACAGGAATGGCAAAGCGCGCCCGATACGGATGTGCCCTGCAATCCGGAGCCGATCGGCAACGGCCTTTGCCGGTTTCATATGACGGCTGCGAACTACCGCGCGGATGCCGTGGCAACGCTGGCACGGCTGTTTATACGGTCGGCCGCAGAGCATGTAAAAAGGCCGGAAGCGCTGCAGGCATATCTGCGAACGCTTGAAGGCCTGCCTGTCGAAGGGATGGAGGCGTGGCTTACCGCATACCGGCAAAACGGCTGTCCGCCGGTGCGCCACAGCGAGGAATTCCGCAATGCGTACCATCCACATTACCGTGTGGTGATGCTGTCGCTGATCCATCACGAATAAACACTTTATCCGTTGCCGTCAGGAAGGCGGCGGCGGGTTCAAATAGAGAAAAAGCACCGTCATGAAGACAGTGAGCCTTGCCTGAAGCAAAGCAAGTCTGATTACTTTAGGAGGTTCCGCTATGAGTAAATCCACAAAATCCCTTGCACTGAGCGCAATGTTTTTGGCGCTTTGCTTTGTGCTGCCATACCTGACCGGCAACAATTACCAGCTTGGCAGCATGCTGTTGCTGATGCACATTCCCGTGCTGCTTTGCGGCCTGTCCTGCGGCTGGCAGTGGGGGCTGGGCGTCGGGTTTATCGCGCCGCTGTTGCGCTCGCTGCTGGTAGGCGCGCCGCCGATGCCCAACACCGCGGTTCCCATGGCGTTTGAGCTGGCGGCTTACGGCATGTTTGCAGGCCTGATCTACCATTGGCTTGATACGGCAACCATCAAAAGCTTCGGATCTATGTCCGAAAATACAAAGACGACCGTCAAGCTTTATATTTCGCTGCTCCTTGCCATGCTGTTGGGGCGCATCGTATGGGGCCTGGTGAAATATGCCTTCGTTTCGCTGTTCATTCCGGACGGTGTTTTCACCATGGCGGCATTCCTGTCCGGCGCGTTTATCATCGCCTGGCCCGGCATTGTAATTCAGCTGGTGATCATTCCGCCGATTATCCTGGCCCTCAAGCGGGCAAAGCTGACCATACAATGAAGCGCATCGCAAAGCGATTGGTCTCCGACCTGTCAGAGCTATTACGGAAAAAAGGCCGTGCGATCCTGGTGATCGACGGCGACTGCGCAGCCGGCAAAACCACGCTGGCTGCGCAGATTGCCGCGCAAATAGATTGCAACGTGTTTCATATGGATGATTTTTTTCTGCCGTCCGCGCTGCGCACCGAGGCGCGGCTTGCGGAAATTGGCGGCAATATTGATTATGAGCGGTTTTTGGCCCAGGTGTTAAAGCCCATGCAGGCAAACAAGCCCTTTACGTACGGGGCGTACTCCTGTAAGGACGGCACCACGCACTATTGCGCGGTACAAGATAAGCCGGTTGCCGTGATCGAAGGCAGCTACGCGCTGCATCCCAATTTTCTGGCGACCTATCAGGCAATGGGTGCGCTAAAAGTGTTCCTTCGTATCGATGCGGAGGAACAGCTCAAGCGGATTCAGACCCGCAACGGCGATACGATGCTGCGCCGCTTCCGTGAGGAATGGATCCCCATGGAAAAGCGGTATCAGCAGGCCTATCGCAGCGCGTGGGGCAATGTAACGTTTATAGACGGCTGACGATCCAGTCGATCAGATCCGAAAATACCTCTTCCCGGTTAGGCTCGTTGTGCATCTCGTGCCTGCCGTTGGGATACAGCTTCATGGTCACGTCTTCCACACCCGCCGCCTTCAGCTCGGCGGCTACTTTTTGCACGCCTGTGCCGCGCCCGCCTACGGGATCGCTTGCGCCGGAATACAGCAGAATAGGGATTTCCTTATCCATGGCGGACAGGTTGTCCGGATAAAGCTTTTGCAGCCCACGGAACATATCGCGATAGCCGCCTGCTGTGAACGTGAACCCGCACAGCGGATCGGCAATATACGCGTCCACCTTCGCTTCGTTGCGGGAAATCCAGTCAAACGGTGTGCGCGGCGGCGCCCATTCCGTATTGTAGCCCGCGAAGCTGATGTTCTCCAGCAGCTTTGCCGGTTTTTTTTCGCCGCCGAAGGCACATAGCAGGTTGGCGAGTACCAGCCCCATACCGACTGTTCCCGGTGTAAAATAGCCGGTGCCCGACAGGATAACGCCGCGCAGCCCCTGCTCGTGCTTAAGGCAGTAGTTGCGCACGATGAAGCTGCCCATGCTGTGCCCCAGCAGGAAATAGGGAACATCGGGATACTCCTTTTGCGTGTCTTTGCGCAGGGTGTGCACATCCTCCACCAGCGCGTCAAAGCCGCCGGAACCGAACCAGCCGAGCACCTCCGCGTCCTTGCCGTGCCCCAGGTGGGTGTGGCCGACTACAAGGAAACCCGCCTGATTGAGCCGCTTTGCGGTTTCATCATAGCAATCGATGTACTCGGCCATGCCGTGCACGATCTGCACAATGGCGCGCACCTCACCCTCTGGCTTCCAGACACGCTTCGTCAGGGTCTGTCCCGTTACAGACTGGAAATGATCTGTCATAACAGCGCACTGCTCCTTTCAGTAAGCTTTGGAAAACGATGGGAAAGCGTTTGCCTATATTTTCAATTTCAAGCTGATATCCAGCGGCTGCACGCTGTTGGTCAGGTCACCGATGGAAATGCAGTCCACACCGACGGATGCCACCTCGCGGATGTCGCGCTGCGCCATGTTGCCGGATGCCTCCACGATAGCACGGTGATCGATCAGTGCTACCGCTTCTTTCATCTGTTCGGTGGTCATGTTGTCCAGCATGATGATATCGGCTTTCACGTCCAGTGCTTCCAGTACCTGTGCGAGGGTTTCGGTTTCCACTTCGATTTTCAGGGTAAACGGCGCACGGCGGCGCGCGGCGTTGACCGCGTTTGTGATACCTTTCGCCGCCTGGATATGATTATCCTTGATTAAAATACCATCCGCCAGCGAAAAACGGTGGTTGTGCCCGCCGCCCACGCGCACGGCGTGTTTTTCCAGCATCCGCAGGCCCGGCGTGGTTTTACGGGTATCGAGGATCTTCACATCATAATCCTTCACCAGCTCCACCGTGGCACGGGTGCGCGTAGCGATGCCGGACATGTGCTGCATCAGGTTGAGCGCCGTCCGTTCGCCCGTGAGGATGGCGGCGGCGTTGCCGCGGATATCCGCGATCACATCGCCGCGCTTGAGCAAATCACCGTCGTGGAAATGGAAATCCAGTTGGATATCGCCGTCCACATAGGCAAATACGGCCTTGGCGACATCCGTGCCGCACAGCACGCCTTCGCCCTTTGCCAGAAAGCGGCCGGTGATCTGCGTGCCCGCGGGCACGGTGCAGATGGTGGTGATGTCGCCGGTATTTACGTCCTCCTGCAGCGCGTTTTCGATGATGTGCAGCAGGTATTGTTGATCAATCATGGGCTTCCTCCCCGTCGGTGCGGTAATGCGAGCCTACGGATACACGGCGTTTGATAGCGCCTTCAAAAATCGCCTTCGCCGTGGACGCCATGTTATACAGCTCCATTTCCCGAAGCGTGGTCAGCCGCGCATGGCGCAGCTTTTGCAGCATCGCGTTAACCTGCGACAGGCCGAACTCCATATCCTTGCCGTTACGCAGAATTCCGCAGTACTTAACCATAATGCCCTTGAGCTCGATAATGCTTTCTTCGGCGTTGATGCCCGCATCCTGCACCGGTTCGCGTACGGGCGTCGCCATTGGCGGGCGCTTGGCGTCGGTCCGGCCGGCGATGGACATGGCGCAGCGGCGGCCGAACACCAGGCATTCCAGCGTTGAGTTGCTGGCCAGCCGGTTGGCGCCGTGCACGCCCGTGCAGGCGGTTTCGCCGCAGCAGTACAGCCCTTCGATATTGGTGCGGCCCCATAGGTCGGTCTGCACGCCGCCCATCATGTAGTGCTGCACGGGTCCGACCGGAATATCATCCTTGGTGATATCGATGCCGTGCTTCAGGCATGTGGCATAGATGGTGGGGAAGCGCTTGACCAGAAAATCGTGGTCCGCAAACGAGATGCGCAGCTTGACATACGGCAGCTGCTGGTGGTGAATCTGCTTGTAGATTTCGCGCGATACGATATCACGCGGGGCAAGCTCTTTGAGCGGGTGCACGCCTTCCATAAAGCGCTCGCCCTTTTCGTTGAGCAATATACCGCCCTCGCCGCGTACTGCCTCGGAGATGAGGAAGCACTGGCGGTTGCGGTTTTCCGGCGTGTACAGCCCCGTGGGATGGAACTGGATGAACTCCATATCCTTAAGCTTTGCGCCCGCGCGCATCGCCATGGCCATGCCATCCGCCGTAGCAACGACCGGATTGGTGGTGTAGCGGTAGATCTGCCCGATACCGCCCGAGGCGATCACCAGATGGTTGGTGCGGTACAGGTGCCAGTAATCGTCTTCAAACACCGTTACGCCGCACACACGCCCGTCCTGCGTAATCACGTCGGCCGCGAACGCGTTTTCATGCAGGCGCACGTTCTGCTTTTTCTGCATGGCCTGCTCCAGCGCGCGCACCATGAACAGCCCCGTGGCGTCGCCGCCCGCGTGCAGGATGCGGTGCATGCCGTGGCCGCCCTCGCGCGTGGTCATCAGCCGGCCTTCGCCATCCAGATCAAACTGTGTGCCGATTTTGAGCATCGTCTCGATCTCGTTGGGACCCTCACGTACGATCAGGCGTACGGCGTCCTCGTCGCACATACCGGCACCGGCGGTGATGGTATCCATATAGTGATAAAGAAACTGGTCGTCCTTCTCGGTTACCGCAGCAATGCCGCCCTGCGCCAGCGAGGAGGAGCTGGTTTCCGTTTTGTTTTTGGTAAACAGCGCACAGCGCATGGTATCGGGCAGGTGATAGGCGGTGTACATGCCCGCTAGCCCGCTGCCGATAATGGCGACGTCCACATCATGGACGATAAAATCATCGGGATTGATATCGGTTATGCTTCGACGCAAAGTACTTCCTCTTTTCATTCAGCCAATGAAAGCATGCGCTCCAAACAATGCCGCGCACGGTTCATCATGGTCTCGTCCAGCGTAATTTCATACCGGTTATACAGCAAAGCGTCACGGAGATCCGTCAGGCTCGTTTTTTTCATATCGGCACATACGAGCGTGGGCGAAAGCAGCCGGAATGTTTTACCGGGGTTAGTGTTTCTCAGTTCATGCAAAATACCCTCTTCCGTAGCGATAATGAAATCGGTTTTGGAAGATTGCTTTGCATAGTGCAACAGCTGCGCCGTGCTGCCGATGGTATCCGCCTCCTCCAGCAGCGCCTGTGAGCACTCGGGGTGTGCCAGCAGCTGCGCGTCCGGCATGCTTGCCCGTGCGGCCGCCGCCTGGGCAGCCGTAAGCTGCTGATGGATGGGGCAGTAGCCGGAATGCAGAATGACTTCCTTGTCCGGAAGCTGCTGGGCTACATAGCGGCCCAGGTTTTGGTCCGGTACGAAGATGATCTGTTTTTCGTCCAGCGCCCTGACGATTGATACGGCGTTGGACGAGGTAACGCACACGTCGCTTTCGGCCTTTACCGCACACGACGAGTTGACATAGCACACCACCGCCGCTTCGGGATGCTGCGCGCGCAGCCGTTTAATATCCTCCGGCGTTACCATGTCGGCCATCGGGCAGCCCGCGTGCGGCACCGGCAGCAGCACGGTTTTATGCGGCGACAGGATTTTTGCGCTTTCAGCCATAAACAGCACGCCGCAAAACACGATCATGTCGGCGTCGTTATCCTTGGCTTTCCGGCTGAGGGCAAAGGAATCGCCCACAAAGTCCGCAATATCCTGAATGTCGTCTGTTTGATAGTAGTGCGCCAGAATGACCGCATTTTTCTCCTGTTTGAGTTGTTTAATTTCCGCCAGCAGCTGTTTGTTATCGCTCATGCTCGGTTCCTTATCCGCTTTCCCGGCACTGCCGGATATGAACAAACAGCCGCTGCCTGTGCACAGCGGCTGTTTGCAATGTATCGATTATCGCGTGGAGTCTACCACGATATCGCCGGCTTCGATTTCCAGCGACAGCTCCTCCACCTCGGCCTTCACCGCATCGGACACCTGCTGGGCCATATCCTCCGTGCCATAGCCGATGGAGATAATGCCCGTTGACATATCGGCTTCCCAGATCGTGCCGCCTTCAAAGATGCCGTCCTCCAAGTACAGGCCGATGATCTGGTATACGCTCTCGCCGATGTTTTTTACCATCGAGCAGATGATATGGTCGGGATCGATGTACTTCTGATCAGAATCCACGCCGATGGCATACACGCCCTGGTCGGCAGCGGCTTCAAATACGCCCAATCCGGTTTTGCCGGCCACGGCGAACACCACATCCGCACCCGCGGCATACAGCGCAATGGCAAGCTCCTTGCCCTTGTCGGGCGATTCGTAATCGCCGGCGTACACGGGCGCAAGCACCGTGCCTTCGGGATTGGCGTCCAGCGCGCCCTGGCTGTAGCCCACAAAGAAGTTGTTGATCGTGTCGGAATCTTCGCCGCCTACAAAGCCGACCGTCTGCGTGGCGGACGTCTTCATGGCGATATAACCGGCGAGATACGAGCCTTCGTTTTCGGCATAGGTGACGGACAGCAGGTTGTCGCCCACACCGTCCAGCCCGTTATCCACAAAAATGAACAGGGTATCGGGCATCTGGGGCACTACCTCGGTCAGCGCGTCCCAGTACTGCCAGCCGATGGCAACCACGATATCGTTTTCTTCGGCGGCGTCTACCAGCGAGGTGAGGTATTTGCCGGCGTCGGTTTTGCACTCCACATAGCTGCCTTGCACGCCGTAGTCTTCCTCCAGCCGGACAAGGCCGTCGTACGCGCTGTCGTTAAAGCCGAGATCGCCCAGCGCCTCGGCAAAACACATCGCGACCTTCAGCGGTTCATCATCTGCCGAAGCCACTGTAAAAACAGACAGCGCCATCACGGCACACAGGATAACGGAAAAGAGTTTTTTCATTGATAAATCCATCCTTTCACGCCCCAAATCTTTATATGGTAAAGCAATTAAGACTGCCTTCATTATACATGACGAACATGGTGAATGCAATCTGACTTTTCGCATCGGCAAGACCTTGACTTTCTCCAACCCAGCGGCTATGATAGGCAGAGGGAAATGAAAAAATCCCTGTCGTACTTTGCACAGAAAAGGAGGAGCGCACGTGGACGCGGACCCTTACAGTAGGCACATTTTCGCAATCCGCATCAATGAACTGAATATCACGCTCCGGAGGGCGGTGCAAAGGAACAC
>DAOPIR010000120.1:0-8873 GCA_035399245.1 Candidatus Limiplasma sp. | reverse complement strand
ACCGGCGGTGGTTCGGCCTGAGGATATCCATATTGGTGAAATGGGTCGATATACCGGAGAGATTTGCAAAATTGTATTCAAGGGCAACTACTCTAGCCTTCATGTGCGAACACAGGACGCCTGTATCCTTGTAAACACGGCGGAGGAAACATATCACGTGGGAGACAGCATACGCTTTGATATCGGCAGAATACATGTCTTGCAGGAGAAAGAAGATATTAAGTAGCATGCATCACAGGCAAACAGAAGGGCGCTGCGGCGGCAGGGCTTTTTTGCTTTTGCAGACAAGCCGAAGTTTGACGGACAAATCCCACTACGATATAATATAGTTTTGCAGCCTGTCTGTAACATTTGTAAGGAGGTTCCCGCGTGACCGCACAGCTGCCATATACCGTGCACGGCGTAATCGTGCCGGGCAAACGTTTGGGTTCCGAGCTTGGTTTTCCGACTGCCAATCTGGAGTACCCGCATGGTGAAACCATGCCGCAAAACGGCGTGTATGTTGCGCTTGCACAGTGCAACGGGCAGCGCTTTACCTCCATCCTCAATCAGGGCATGCATCCCACCACGCCGGAAGGGCAGCCGTTTATCGAGGCGCATTTGCTGGATTATAACGGCGGCGACCTCTATGGCAAAGAGCTGACGCTGACCTACCTGCACTATCTGCGCTCGGAGCAGAAGTTTCCCACGCTGGACGCCCTGCGCGGGCAGATGACCCAGGATCGGGAGGATGCGCACGCCTGGATGGAGCAGTACGGCGAAGCGATGCTCAAAGCCCAGCTGATTTCCCTGCAGGATGTCAGCTACCGCTATGACGAGGAAACGCGCCAGGCGGTGGATCGGGTATCGATGAATATCGAACAGGGCGAGTTTGTAGCGGTGCTAGGGCACAATGGCTCGGGCAAGTCTACCCTGGCCAAAATGATGAACGCGCTGTATCTGCCCACCGGCGGGCGCGTGGTCGTGTGCGGCATGGACACCGCCAAGGAGCCGCAGCTGTGGAACATACGCAGGCATGTGGGCATGGTATTCCAAAACCCGGACAACCAGATCGTTGCCACTGTGGTGCGTGAGGACGTGGCTTTCGGGCTGGAAAACCTGGGCATGCCGCGGGAGGAAATGCTCGGCCGGATTGATGATGCGCTGGAGGCCGTATCCATGCAGGATTACGCCGCCGCCGCGCCGCACATGCTGTCGGGCGGGCAAAAGCAGCGCGTAGCCGTGGCCGGCGTGCTGGCCATGCAGCCGGATGTGATGGTGATGGACGAAGCCACCGCTATGCTCGATCCCACCGGCCGTAAGGACATCTTTGAAACCGCGCGTAAGTTGAACCGCGAAAAAAACATCACCGTCGTCTGGATCACCCATTTTATGGAGGAAGCCGCCAAGGCCGACCGCGTGGTGGTACTGTCCGACGGAAAAATTGAAATGAACGGCCCGCCCAAAAAGGTGTTCTCCCGTGTGGAGGCGCTGCGCCGGCTGGGGCTGGATGTGCCGCCGATGGCAATGCTCGGCAAAATGCTGTCCGCGCGCGGCCTGCATCTGCCCGACGGTATCCTTACGGTTGACGATATGGTGAAGGAGTTGAAGGTATGCCTATCGAGGTAAGGAATCTTTCGCACACCTATATGCCCGGCAGCCCCTTTTCTTCGGTTGCCATCCATAACCTGTCGCTCACCATTGCCGACGGCGAGTTTATCGGCATTCTCGGGCACACGGGCTCGGGCAAAACCACGTTTGTGCAGCACTTAAACGGGCTTTTGATGCCCACCGAGGGCGACGTGATTGTAAACGGTGTCAACATCAAGGAAAAGGGCGCGGCCCTGCGCGAGCTGCGCAAGCAGGTCGGCCTGGTGTTCCAATACCCCGAGTATCAGCTGTTTGAGGAGACCGTGCTCAAGGATATCGCGTTCGGCCCCAAAAACATCGGCTGCTCCAAAGAGGAAATCGACGAGCGCGTGCAATGGGCGTGCGAGCAGGTGGGCATCGATCCGGAAACCACCGGCAAGGCGTCGCCGTTTGAGCTGTCCGGCGGGCAGATGCGCCGCGTGGCTATTGCGGGCGTACTGGCCATGCGCCCGAGCGTGCTGATATTGGACGAGCCCACCGCCGGCCTGGATCCCGGCGGCAAACGCTCGATTTTGCAGATGATCAAGCGGCTGCATGCCGACAACAGCATTACCGTTATCATGGTCAGCCATAACATGGACGAGATTGCCACCCTTGCTACGCGCCTGATTGTGATGAGCCACGGCGAGCTGGTGATGACGGGCACCCCGCGCGAGGTGTTCCGGCAGGCCGACGAGCTCAAGAGCATCGGGCTGGGCGTGCCGCAGGGCGCGGAGCTTGTGCACCGCCTGATCGCGGAGGGATATGATCTGCCCGACGACCTGTATACGCTGGAGGAAGTCTGCGACGCGATCCTCAAGCTTAAGGGGGTGGGCGGCGATGTTTAAGGATATTACGCTGGGGCAGTACATGCCCGGCAATACCGTGGTGCACCGGCTGGACCCGCGCGCCAAGATATTGCTGACGATCGTGTATATCGCCATGGTGTTCACGGTCAGCTCGCCGGTGTTTTACATCATTCCGGCGGCGTATGTGTACATATCCGCGCGCCTGTCGGGCATTTCGTTCCGTCAGCTGCTCAAGTCCGTTAAGCCGCTGCGCTTTTTGCTGATCCTCACCTTTGTGCTCAACATCTTTTTCTCCGGCGGTGCCACCATTCTCGTGCAATGGAAGTTTATCAAGATTTCGCAGGAGGGCCTACTGCTGGCCATCCATTTCTCCCTGCGGCTGATCTTTCTGGTGCTGGGCACGTCCATCATCACGCTGACCACCTCGCCCGTGGCGCTTTCAGACGGTATTGAAATCTTGCTCACGCCGCTAAAAAAGGTGCGCTTTCCCGTGCACGAGCTGGCGATGATGATGACCATTGCCCTGCGCTTCATTCCCACGCTGATTGAGGAAACCGACAAGATCATGAAGGCGCAAAAGGCCCGCGGCGCGGACTTTGAATCCGGCAACCTGATTGCCCGCGCCAAAGCGATGACGCCGCTTTTAGTGCCGCTGTTCGTCAGCGCGTTCCGCCGGGCAGGCGAGCTGGCCATGGCAATGGAAGCGCGCTGCTATCACGGCGGCGAGGGACGCACGCGCCTGCGGGTGCTGCGCTATACCGGCGAGGACGGCTGGGCATTTGCGCTATCGTTTGGCATGCTGCTTTTGCTGATTGCCTGCAATATCTGGCTGTGACGGAGGACAGAGAGATGTTTATGGAAACGGCGCCCAGCGTGAGTGAAAGGCTGGTCAGCGGCAGCGGCATCCGGCGCGTGCTGATCACCATCAGCTACGATGGCACGGCCTATGTGGGCTGGCAGCGGCAGCTCAACGGCATTGCCGTGCAGCAGCGCGTGGAGGAAGCCCTGCAGGCCCTGCTGCAGGAGCATACCCCCGTTACGGGCGCCAGCCGCACCGATGCCGGCGTGCATGCGCTGGGGCAGTGCGCGCATTTTGACACCCGGTCCACCATTCCCGCGGACCGGTTTCCCTTTGCGCTCAACACACACCTGCCGCCCGATATCAAGGTGCTGGATGGCCGCGAGGTGGATGGCTTTTTCCATGCCCGTTTCGACGCCGTGGGCAAGACCTATACCTATCGCATTCACAACGCGCCGCATCCCAGCGCCCTGTACCGCAACTACATGGTGCATGTGCCGGTAAAGCTGGATCTGCGGGCGATGACCGAAGCGATGCAGGCACTGTCCGGCACACATGATTTCGCGGCCTTTCAGGCGGTGGGCGGCACAGCAAAAACCACCGTGCGCACGCTGACACATCTGGAGCTGACCCGGGAAGGCGAGCGCCTGACGTTTATCGTGCAGGGCAACGCGTTTTTGTACAACATGGTGCGTATTATTGCGGGCACGCTGATTGAGATCGGCAAGGGGAAGCTGGATATGGATTGTTTTCGCCGCGCCATCGAAACGGGTGACCGTCTGTGCCTGGGGCCCACAGCGCCCGCCTGCGGGCTGGAGCTTACCCAGGTGTTTTATCCGCACTCGGCGTCCGGCATCCGGCAGGTCGCGGAGAAGGAATTTTAATCCAAAACGACGAATTTCTCGTTTGGAAGAGGTGTTGAACAAAGCATGGCAAGCGTCAGTGACATAGCGATTGATCTGGGTACCAGTACTATCATGATTTACATGAGGGGCCGAGGGATCATCCTCTGCGAGCCTACGGTGATCGCCATCGACCGCGATACCCACGATGTAATCGCATTTGGCAGCGATGCCGCAAGGATGGTCGGGCGTACGCCCGGCAATATTTTAGCGCTGCGCCCGCTACGGGACGGCACGATCAGCGATTACGAACTGGTCAGCATCATGCTCAAGGGATTTGTGATGAAAGCCATCGGCAAGCGTGTGTTTGTGCGCCCGCGCGCGGTCATGGCGCTGCCTACGGGCGTTAATGAGATGGAAAAGCGTTCGATTATTTCCACCATGCTGGATGCCGGCATGCGCCGCACGCAGCTGCTGGACCGCACCATTGCGGCCGCGCTGGGCGCCGGCCTGCCCATTGATGAGGCGTACGGCACCATGATCGTGGATATTTCCGCCGGCGTAAGCGATATCGCGGTGCTTTCCATGGGCCGCACCGTGGTCAGCGACTGTTCCAAGATCGGCGGCGACAAGTTTAACGACGGGATTATCCGCCATCTGCGCCGCAAGCACAATCTGCTGATCGGCGAGCTGACTGCCGAGGAGCTTAAGCGCAACATCGGCTCGGCCATTCCACGCACCGAGCAGCTGTATATGGAGGTCACGGGCCGCAACCTGATCACCGGTCTGCCCAAAACCATGCGTATAACCTCCGACGACGTGATCGAGGCGCTGGACGAGCCCCTGCAGCAGCTGATCGAGAGCATCCACGGCGTGCTGGAGCACACCCCCGCGGAGCTGGCGGCGGATATCTTTGATTATGGGATCATGTTTACCGGCGGCGGAGCTGATCTGTTCGGCCTGTGCGAGGCAGTGGCCGACGCGCTGCACATTCCTTGCTCGGTTTCCGAAGAGCCGCAGAAAAACGTAGTGATCGGTTGTGCCAAGGTGCTGGAAAACAGCGCCGATCTCGGCCGCCTGCTGGACAGCGGCCGGCGGAGAATCCTTGGCCGATGACTTACTTCTCTTTTGGAACAAAAGAGAAGTAAGCAAGAGAAAATCAAATTGGCCGCATGATGCGGCCATGGGTGGGTTAAGGGTGATGCTTTTTCCATCTTTGTAGGGATGTAAGCTACTTTTTTGGTTACTAAAAAAGGAATAGGCAAGAGAAAATCAAATTGGCCGCATGATGCGGCCAATTTCGTAGATTATCTAAAGGAATTTGGCTAAATCCCTTTTTATAGTTTACTTAATTCATCCAGCGACAGCTCGTATGCGGGGGCAAACTCCCGCATAAAATCCTGCACTTCGGGCAGATCGATCTGGGCAATGCTCGCCTTGATCGTGCTTTGCGCCTGTACAAACTCCAGATTGCCCGTCTTTTTCTCGTCCACACACTTCAGATACGCGCAAATGCGGTCGGCAGCCTTAACCAGCTTCCACGCATAGGTATCCGTATCGGGCAGTAGGTAAGGGCTGTAAGCGGGTTTCAGGTCGTCGGGCAGCATTTGGAACAGCTGCTGGTTCGCCATGGTTTCAATTTGCTTATACGCGCGTTTGATCTGCGTGTTTTTATATTTCACGGGGGTTGGCAGATCGCCGGTCATTACCTCACCCGCGTCGTGGTACAGGGCCAGCGTAGCGGCAGTCTGCGGATCCACATCCCGCTGATAGCGCGTTTTGGCCAGCAGCGCCAGCGCATGGGCGATCAGCGCGCACTGCATGCTGTGCTCCATGTCGTTTTCGGGGATGGCGTTGCGCATCAGCCCCCAGCGCTGGATCAGCTTGAGGCGGTTGATATAGGCAAAAAACGGGTTCATGGCGTGTCCTCCTGTTCCTGCAATATCAGCATGGGCAGCTCCGCGGGATCGCCAACGAAAAACAGCGGGGACAGCCGCCGCAGCGCCTTGGGATTTTCATACCCCCAGCTTGCCAGGATGATATCGATGCCGGCATTTTCCGCGGTTTCGAAATCCACATGGGAATCTCCGATATACAGCGTACGCTCCGGATCAACCGCCAGTGCCTGCATGGCCAGGTGCAGCATATCCGGCGCGGGCTTACGCGGAATGTCGTCGCGGTTGCCCATCGCGGTATGGATCAGGCTGCCGAAAAAGGCTTTGGAAAGCAGCTGCACCTGCGGATCGGGCTTGTTGGAGATAATCGCCAGCTTCAGTCCGGCTTCGTCCAGCGCGGACAGCATGGAAAGGATGCCCGGATAGGGACGGGTCAGCCGGTCGCAATGCTGCGCGTAATGCTGCTTGAACGTGGCAAGCACCTTTGCACATACGGCGTCGCCGGTGTGCGCGGGCAGCGCGTTTTGAATCAGCCGGTACGCGCCGTTGCCGATAAACCCCATCACAGTCTCTTTGGAATGGGCGGGAAAACCGTGCTCCGCCAACGCCGCGTTCAGGGCGGCGGTCAGGTCGTCCAGGGTGTCCAGCAGGGTACCGTCCATATCAAAGAGCACCGCGTCATACCGAAACATAACCTTGTGCAGCATCACCGCTGTGGGCGGCTGCGCCTCCTCTCGTTAAAACCATCTGTAAAAGCTTGAACCGTTTATTATTCTAGGGTATAGGCGAATGAAAAGCAAGACAGGGCGGGGTATCCCTGTGAAAAACTGCAATCGCGGGGAATATCAATCCCGCAATGGCTTGCGTGCCACGCCGCTTTGCACCGCGGCCTCGGCTACCGCGCGGCCCACGGTAAGGCCCACGCGCTTGTCAAACGCATAGGGGAGGATGTAGCTGGCGCTGCGCTCATCATCCGATACCAATCCCGCGATGGCTTTGGCGGCGGCGATCTTCATATCCTCATTAATGCATTTTGCGCGGGTGTCCAGCGCACCGCGGAAGATGCCCGGGAACGCCAGCACATTGTTGATCTGGTTGGAATAGTCGCTGCGGCCGGTGCCCACCACCGCTGCGCCGGCTTGCCTGGCCTCGTCGGGATCGATCTCGGGCGACGGATTGGCCATGGGAAACACGATGGAGCCCTTTGCCATGGAGCGAACCATATCGCCGGTCACCACATTGGGCGCGGAAACGCCGATAAATACGTCCGCGCCTTTCATGGCGTCAGCTAGGGTGCCGGTCAGCTTGCGGGGATTGGTCACCTTGGCCATGGCTTGTTGGGCGGCGTCCAGCCCGTCAAGCCCTTCCACCACAATGCCCTGAAGGCCAACGAGGATGACCTCGCCCACGCCCAGCAGCATCAGCAGCTTGGCGATGGACAGGCCTGCCGCCCCGGGGCCGTTGATCACACAGGTAACCGTTTCCATCTGTTTGCCGACGACCTTCAGCGCGTTCATCAGCGCGGCGGCAACCACCACGGCCGTGCCGTGCTGATCGTCATGAAAAACCGGAATATCACACAGCGCCTGCAGCCTGCGTTCAATCTCAAAGCAGCGCGGCGCGGAAATATCCTCCAGATTGATACCGCCAAAGCTGCCCGACAGCAGGTAGATGGTGCGCACGATCTCTTCCACATCGTTGGATTTGATGCACAGCGGGAAGGCGTCAACATTGCCGAACGCCTTAAACAGCACACATTTGCCCTCCATCACGGGCATGCCGGCTTCCGGTCCGATATTGCCCAGCCCCAACACCGCAGAGCCGTCCGTAACGACCGCCACAAAATTGGCGCGGCCTGTGAGTTCGTAGCTTTTGTCCAAATCTTTTGCAATCGCAAGGCACGGCTCCGCTACGCCCGGCGTATAGGCCAGGGACAGCTCGTCGCGGTTGGCTACCCGCACGCGCGGCTGGATATTCAGTTTGCCGCGCCATTCGTAGTGCTTTTTCAGGGATTCGGCTCTATAGTCCATTGGGGGATTCCTCCGCTTTCATGATTCACGCCATTTTACCATGATTTAGCAGGTACCGCAATGGAACAGGTTCCTTGACAGCCGGTTGACGGATGCTATAATCGAAACAAGAGGGGGCGATCGATTGGCGATACCGTACAGCCGATATGTTGTCGGACATATCACGTGGTACAGCGTGCTGATTATCACAGGAATCCTGCTGGCGCTCTGGCTGGGTACGCGCGAAGAAAAGCGCCTGGGCATGCCAAACGACACGATGCTTAACATCGTGCTGATTTCGGTGCCGTCCGGCATTATCGGGGCGCGCCTGTATTATGTGCTGATGAAGCTGGACGAATATATTGCAAATCCCATCTCCATTTTATATACGTGGAACGGCGGGCTGGCAATCTACGGCGCGGTGATCGGCGGGGTGGTCAGCGTACTGATTTACGGACGCGTGAAAAAGGTCTCGTTTTGGCTGCTGACCGATATGGTAGCGCCCGGGCTTGTGCTGGCGCAGGCAATCGGCCGCTGGGGCAACTACTTCAACCGCGAGGCGTACGGCCCCGTGATCACGAAGGCCTTTTGGCAGTTTTTCCCCGCCGGTGTGCTCATAGAGGAAAGCGGCGCGCAGGTTTGGCATGTTGCGACGTTTTTCTACGAATCGATATGGAACGTATCGGTGTTTTTGGTGCTGTGGCTGACCCGCAAGTATAAAAAGCGGAGCGGCGACACCTTTTTATGGTACATGGTGCTGTACGGCTGCGGACGGTTTTTAATCGAGCAGCTGCGCACCGACAGCCTGTATCTGCTGGGCATGCGTGTAAGCCAGATCGTAAGCCTCGTGCTGTGCGTCGCGGTCGCGGCGATCTTCTTATTCCGAATCTACCGGCAGGAAAAGGGCAAGC
>DAOPIR010000119.1:0-8908 GCA_035399245.1 Candidatus Limiplasma sp. | reverse complement strand
TGGAGCCAATAAAGGGACTCGAACCCTTGACCTGCGGTTTACGAAACCGCTGCTCTACCAACTGAGCTATATTGGCGTTAGCGAAGGATATTATATCAAAAGGCGGGTAATTTGTCCAGATATTGTGCGAAAAAGTTTGCCAAAATAGTATCGAAGTCAAAATATGCCGTATACAGCATAAAACGCAATTTTCGCTTGCATTCGTATGGAATATATGCTAAACTAGTTTTCGCGGTTTCTATGAAACTAATTATTCTGTCATACGCAAAGAGGTGAAGTGCAATGAAAGAAGGTATCCATCCCAAGTACCAAAAGGCAACCGTCCGTTGCGTATGCGGTGAGACGTTTGAGACCGGTTCCACCAGCCCTGAGCTTAAGGTTGAAATCTGCTCCAAATGTCACCCCTTCTATACCGGCAAGCAAAAGCTGGTAGACAGCGGCGGGCGCGTGGATCGTTTCAAGAAGCGCTATGGCGTGAAATAAACAAACAACTAATAGTCCTGCATCGTAAGATGCAGGACTTTTTGCATAAAGAAAACAGCTGCCGCAGTTTCTTATGCGGCAGCTGTTGTGATCATTACGCGGTTATTCGGCTGAGGTTTCTTCGTCCGCCTGGATTTCTTCCAGCGAGCGAATAACGCCGGTGTACTGGATGTCGGAGGCTTCGTGCCATGCGTTGAGCACATCGTCGCACTTCTCGTCATACAGCTCGTCGTAGATCAGGGATTTCAAGTCGTCTGTCAGCTCCACGGGGCCGGCCGGCACATCGCCTGCATACTTGATAATATGCACGCCGTACTCGCTGACATACGGCTCGCTGACATCGCCGATTTCATCCACAGAGAAAGCGGCGGAGATAAACTCGGTCACATATCCGTACGACGCCAGCGATACTTCATATCCGTTGGGATAGGTTCCGTCGGTCATCGTGGTATCGATACCGTATTCGGTCATCAGATCGTCAAACGATACGCCCTCCGCCAGCTTGGCGTTGATCTCGTCGATTTCGGTCTGTACCGAGGCGATGATCGCAGCTTTTGCCGCGTCGATATCCTCGGCAGTTACAACGTCTTGCGCATCTTCATCCGTGGTATCTCCCGCTTCTTCGTCATCCATCTGCTCTTCGTAGCGAGCAACCAAATCAGTGTAGTTTGTCATCAGATCGTCATCAACCGCCAGTAAAATGTTCTTGATATAGCGATACCCTTCCGGACGGTACCACGGCTCTTCGTCCGCGTAGCCGTACTGGTACATCAGCATCTGGCTTTCATAGGCGTCGATATCAAACTCATACGCTTCCTGATCGGCGGCAACAGCATCATCATAATATGCCTGCACCTCGTCGTCGGTCACCGTAACGTCCTCGCACAGTGCGGCCTTTACACGCTCGTACGTCTCGTTTTCCAGGTAGCTTTCCCGCAGGGTTTCCTTGGTGTAGCCCAGCAGCGCGTAATAGGATTCTGCATCCGCGTAGGCTGCTTCCCTATCCGCGTCGGTGGTTTCGTCGGTTTCTTCCAGATTGTACGACACATAGTTGTCCAGCGCGTACTGCCATTCGCTGTCAGAGGTGGCATACAGCTCGGCCAGTTCTTCATCCGTATATTGATCCAGTCCCATTTCCGCAGCCGTCAGCGAGATCAGCTTCATCGTAATGGCCTGTTCCATAGCAATGGAATAATACAGCTCCACATAATCGGTATCCGGCTCTCCGTAATAGCTGAGCATCTGCTCGTAGTACACCAGCACATCGCTGCCGGTTACATTTTCGCCGTTAACGGTCGCTACCACATCGTCCATCCCGATTTGGAATGTCGTCGCGGATACCGCATCAGTAACTTCATCGGTATCTACGGTGCCGATCGTCTGCAGAGTGGCTGTATCCGCATCGTCCTGCGTTCCGCGAATGATAAAGAAAGCCGCAACCCCCAAAATAATCAGCGCCGCAATCACAATGATGATGATTTGGTATTTTTTCATTTTATTCTGATTGTTTTGATCCTGGCTCATCCTTTTATATCCTTCCTTCGTATGCTTTTGGTCACATAGTATTCCCATGTCTATCACATTATTGCACATGTGGATAGCATGCGCAAGGGTTTTATCCATGCCGTGAAGAATGTTGCAATTGCTACACTTTCAGCGTATTACAGCGTCTCGGAGGGATATCATGCGCGTTATCATCCGCAAGCAGGAGCGGCGGTTGTATCTGCTGGACGGGCAGACGGTTTTGCTGTGCGCGCCGGTTGCGCTCGGCCGTCACACACTCGGCAAAAAGCAGCGGGAGGGCGACGGCAGGACGCCGGAGGGTACCTACCATATCTGCCTGATAAAACCAAACGGAAAGTATGGCCGCAGCCTGGGGCTGGATTATCCAAGCCCCGCCGATGCGGCCGCCGCGCTGCAGCGCCGTGCCATTGATCCCGATACCTGCCAAACCATTGCCGACGCCGCCGCGGCGCACCGAAGGCCACCGTGGGGCACGCCGATGGGCGGGGAGATCTACATCCACGAAGGCGGCGTACAGCGGGACTGGACGCAGGGCTGCATTGCGCTTAACGCCGAGGACATGGATATTCTTTTCCCCTATCATGCGCAGATCACGCAGGTGGATATTTTCCCGTAGCGCTATTTTTGTCGGGTACTTGTGTTTATCATCCGCTTAATGATACACTAAATGATGGAAATCAGCACGGTATGCGTTGCAAATCATAACGAGGTGGCTTTTGAATGAAAACAAAAGGCATTATTCTGGCAGGCGGCAAGGGCACGCGCCTGTTCCCCATCACCAAGGCGGTATCCAAACAGCTGCTGCCGATCTACGACAAGCCTTTGATCTACTATCCGCTGTCGGTGCTTCTGCTGGCGGGTATCCGTGATATTTTGATCATCTCCACACCCGAGGATACGCCATTGTACGAAAAGCTGCTGGGCGACGGCAGCCGGATCGGCGTTTCGTTTACCTATAAGGTGCAGGAGACGCCCCGTGGGCTGGCGGACGCGTTTATTCTTGGAGAAGAGTTTATCGGGCAGGACCCCGTATGCCTGATCCTGGGCGATAACGTGTTTTACGGCAAGGATTTAACCTCCACCATCCAAAACGCCATGGCGTTCAATCAGGGCGCTACGGTGTTCGGTTATCCCGTGCGCGACCCACATGCGTTTGGCGTGGTGGAGTTTGACAAGGACCACCGCGTGCTTTCCATTGAAGAAAAGCCTGAAAATCCCAAATCCATCTACGCCGTACCGGGTCTTTATTTTTACGATAATCATGTGGTGGAGATTGCAAAACACATTCAGCCTTCCGCGCGCGGCGAGCTAGAAATCACCGCCGTCAATAACGAATATCTGCGGCGCGGGCAGCTGCGTGTGCAGCTGTTTGTGCGCGGCGTGGCCTGGCTGGACACGGGCTCGCCCGAAGGCATGCTCAAGGCTGCTGAATTTGTGGAAGCCATCCAAAGCCGCCAGCGCTATCACGTATCCTGCATTGAGGAAATCGCCTGGCGCCGCGGGTTTATCACCACCGAGCAGCTGTATGCCCTTGGGCAGGAATACCGCATGACCGATTACGGCCAGTATCTGATTGAGCTGGCCAAAGAAACAAGCTATTAACAGGAAAGGAGGCGCGGATCTATGTCGAGCATTCTCATTACCGGCATTGCCGGCATGCTGGGCTCCAACCTCGACTATCTTTTACGGCATAAGCACACCATCTGCGGCGTGGACCGCAACCATGTGCACATCGAGGGCACGCATACCGTAAAGGACTCCGTGCTCAATATTGCGCTGCTTTCCCGGCTGATTGAAGAGCATCATGTGGATACGCTCATCCACTGCGCCGCCATCGTCAACGTAGACGCCTGCGAAATCCACCCCGATTACGCGGAAATTATCAACGTGATCATGACGGACAATATTGCATGGCTCTGTAAAGAGAAGCACGTCAAGCTGATTTATATATCGTCCGACGCCGTGTACTCCGGTGAAAAGGAAGGCCTGAACACCGAGGACGATACGCCCGCACCCATCAGCATTTACGGCAAAACCAAGCTGGCGGCGGAAAAACTGGTGCTGGCCCGCCCGGGCAACCTTGCGCTGCGCACCAACATGTACGGCTTCAACTATCGGGAAAAGCTCAGCTTCGGCGAGTGGCTGCTGAAATCGCTCACCGAAGAAGCGGAGCTGAATATGTTTTATGATATTCTGTTTTCGCCGCTGTTGGTCAACCATCTGGTGGACGTCATCGATCTGTGTATCGAAAAAGACCTGACCGGCCTGTATAATGCCGGCTGCACCGGCGCGATTTCCAAATATGATCTGGGCGTTGCGTTTTCCAAGACCTTTGATCTGCCAAACGAGATTAAGCGCGGCAGCATGAAGGATCATCAGTTCAAGGCGCCGCGCACTAAAAATATGAGCTTAGACAACACAAGGCTTAAACAGGCGCTCGGGATCGATCTTCCGACGCCGCTGGAAGAGGTGCAGGATTTCCGTACGCTGTACGAACAGGGATACGGCGAAAAGCTGAAATCCGGTAAATAACGGAGGATTGTATGCAGCAGGGATTTGAAAAAATCGGCTACACCGGCAAGGCGTATTTTATCGCGGATATCGCCGCCAACCACGACGGCGATTTGAGCCGCGCCTTCCGGTTGATTGAACTGGCAAAGGAAGCCGGCGCGGACGCGGCCAAGTTCCAGAATTTCAAGGCGGAGGGCATCGTCAGCCGCAATGGATTCGATACCATGCCGAAATCCGCGCATCAGGCCGCATGGTCAAAGTCCGTATACGAAGTGTATCAGGACGCCAGTATCGATACCGACTGGACACCGCGCCTGAAAGAGAAATGTGATTCCGTCGGCATTGCGTATCTCACCAGTCCCTACGATGCCGCGTCCGTCGATGTCGTGGATCCGTATCTTAACGCCTATAAGATCGGCAGCGGAGACATCACCTGGCCGTATATACTTCAATATATCGCGGGCAAGGGCAAGCCTGTGCTGCTGGCCACCGGCGCGTCGGACATCAGCGACGTAGTGCGCGCCTACCAAATCCTGCGCCCGCTCACCAAGGATCTTTGCATCATGCAATGCAACACCAATTACACCGCTTCGCAGGAAAATTTCCGCTATATCAACCTGAATGTCCTTAACACCTATAAGGTGATGTTCCCCGATTGCGTACTGGGCCTGTCCGACCATACCTTCGGGCATGCTACGGTGCTGGGTGCGCTGGCGCTTGGCGCACGGATATTTGAAAAGCATTTTACCGACGACAACAGCCGCACCGGCCCCGACCACAGGTTTTCCATGAACCCGACCACGTGGAAAGCCATGGTCACTGCCGCGCGCCAGCTGGAGCAGGCGATGGGCGACGGCGTTAAGCGCATTGAGGATAACGAGCGCGAATCCGCCGTAGTGCAGCGCCGGTCGCTGTATATTACGCACGATATGCATGCAGGCGATACGATAACCGCCGACGATCTGAAGGCCGTCCGCCCAATCCGCGAGGGCGGCATCCCTCCGTATCAGGCGGACGCGGTGCTGGGCAAAGCACTGGCGCATGACACGCAGGCGGACAGCGCATTGCGCTTGGAGGATGTACAATGATGCAAGGAAAACTGGTAACCCTTTCTCCCCTGGAGCAGGAGGACCTGGAGCCGCTTCGCCAATGGCGCAACAATCCCGAGTTTCGCAAGTATTTTCGGGAATACCGTGAGATCAACAAGGATATGCAGCTGAAGTGGTACCAGCAAAAGGTGCTTGGCGATCCAAGCACGATGATGTTTGGCATCCACGACGCCGCCTCCGGCGAGCTGTTGGGCTGCTGCGGGCTGTGCTACATCAACTGGGTGCACCGCAACGCCGACCTGTCGCTGTATATCGGCTGGCAAAATGCCTATATCGATACCGAGGGTTACGCCGAGGAAAGCTGCCGGCTGCTGTTCACCTACGGGTTTCAGGAGCTGGGGCTGGAAAAAATCTGGACGGAAATCTACGAGTTCGACGAACCGAAATATCAGCTTTATCAAAAGCTCGGCTTCCAGCAGGACGGCCTGCTGCGAAAGCAGTACCTGTATAACGGCAAGTATTGGGACTCCCGCATGCTGTCGCTTTTGCGGGAAGAATTCATCAAAGACTGATCCGGTATCACACCGCGCGGGCATGTTGCAAGCCGCGCGGTTTTTCATTCAGCAAATTTCCTGATTCGTCTGAAATTCTATTGACATCACTGGGAAAGGGCGTATAATAGTTATTGAAGGTCAAAGATAGTCAAATTTCGTATGGCCTTTTTGAAGGAGGTAAGCGATATGAATTTACAGCAATTTACAGAAAAGAGCCGTACGGCGCTCAGCGACGCGCAGCAAATCTCAATTGAATATCAAAATCAGGAGGTCAACCAGGAGCACTTGGCCGCTTCCCTGCTGCAGGACGCGCAGGGGCTTATCCCTCAACTGCTGCAAAAAATGGGCAAGGATGTCGGCACGCTGCAGGCGCGCATTTCCACGCTGATTGCCCGCATGCCCAAGGTAACGGGTTCCGGCCGTGAAACGGATAAAATCTACATCCACAGCGACCTGGACCGCGCGCTCAACGCCGCACAGGAAGCCGCCAAGCAGATGAAGGACGAATACATCAGCGTGGAGCACCTGTTTATCGGTCTGCTCAAAAAGCCGTCTCCCACCATGAAACAACTCTGGAGGGACATGGATATTGATGAGCACGCCTTTTTGGCCGCGCTGCAAACCGTGCGCGGCAACACGCGCGTAACCAGCGAAACGCCGGAGGACACCTATGACGTGCTTGCCAAGTACGGACAGGATCTGGTGGAGCTGGCGCGCAACCAGAAGCTGGACCCTGTGATCGGGCGCGACAACGAAATCCGCAGCGTCATCCGCATTTTATCGCGGAAAACCAAAAATAATCCTGTGCTGATCGGCGAGCCCGGCGTAGGCAAAACCGCTATCGCCGAAGGGCTGGCCATCCGTATCGTGCGCGGCGACGTACCCGAGGGTCTGCGCGACCGCAAGGTATTCTCGCTGGATATGGGCGCGCTGATCGCCGGTGCCAAGTACCGCGGTGAGTTTGAAGAGCGCCTTAAGGCCGTGCTGGAAGAGATCAAAAAATCAGAAGGCAAGATCCTTCTGTTTATCGACGAGCTGCACAACATCGTGGGTGCGGGCCGTACCGAGGGCAGCATGGATGCCGGCAATATCCTAAAGCCCATGCTGGCGCGCGGTGAGCTGCACCTGATCGGCGCCACCACGCTGGATGAATACCGCAAATATATTGAAAAGGACGCCGCACTGGAGCGCCGTTTTCAGCCTGTAATGGTGAACGAGCCTACGGTGGAAGATACCATCTCCATCCTGCGCGGGCTGAAGGAACGCTATGAGGTGTTCCACGGCGTACAGATTACCGATGCCGCATTGGTGGCCGCCGCCAAGCTATCTAACCGTTATATTTCCGACCGTTTTCTGCCGGATAAGGCCATCGATCTGGTGGATGAAGCCTGCGCGATGATCCGCACCGAGATCGACAGCCTGCCCACGGAGCTGGACGACAAGCAGCGCCGCATTATGCAGCTGGAGATCGAGCTTACCAGCCTGAAGGACGAAACGGACGACGCCAGCAAGGTGCGTGCCGACGAGCTACAGGCGGAGCTTTCCGATCTGCAGGAAGAATTTAATGCCATGAAGGCCCGCTGGGAAAACGAAAAAGCGGATATCCTCAAGGTGCAGAAGCTGCGCGAAGAAATTGAAAGCGTGAATGCTGAAATTCAAAACGCACAGCGCGTATATGACCTCAACAAGGCCGCTGAGCTGCAGTACGGCAAGCTGCCGCAATTACAGGCGCAGCTGAAAGAGCAGGAAAAGATCGCCGAGCAGATTCACGGCGAGGATTCCCTGCTGCGCGATAAGGTAACCGAGGAAGAAATCAGTCGTATCGTCAGCCGCTGGACGGGTATCCCCGTCACGCGCTTGAAGGAAAGCGACCGGGAAAAGCTATTAAAGCTCCCCGATGAGCTTCACAAGCGCGTGATCGGTCAGGACGAAGCGGTGCAGACCGTATCCGAAGCCATCCTGCGCAGCCGTGCGGGCATTGCCGACGAGGATCGGCCGATCGGTTCGTTCCTGTTTCTGGGTCCCACGGGCGTTGGTAAAACGGAGCTTGCCAAAGCACTGGCGCAAAACCTGTTTGACGACGAGAAGAACATGGTGCGTATCGATATGAGCGAGTATATGGAAAAGTTCTCCGTCAGCCGCCTCATCGGTGCGCCTCCGGGATATGTCGGCTACGACGAGGGCGGTCAGCTATCCGAGGCCGTGCGCCGTAAACCCTATTGCGTGGTGCTGCTGGACGAAATCGAAAAAGCGCACCCCGAGGTGTTCAACATCCTGTTGCAGGTGCTCGACGACGGCCGCATCACCGACAGCCAGGGCCGCACCGTTGACTTTAAAAACACCATCATCATCATGACCTCCAACCTGGGCTCCGGCCTGCTGCTGGATGGCCTGAAGGACGGCGAAATCACGCAGGAAGCCCGCGACGGCGTCATGCAGATGCTCAAGCAGTCCTTCCGCCCCGAGTTTTTGAACCGTATTGATGACATCGTGTTTTACAAGCCGCTGGAGCGCGACGAGATCCGCCAGATTGTGCGCCTGCAGATCAAGCACTTGCAAGACCGGTTGGAGCACCAAAACATCCATATGGAGCTCACTGACAAGGCCGTGGATTTCATCGTGGACGCGTCCTACGAGCCCGCCTTCGGCGCCCGCCCCCTGAAACGCTACATCCAAAGCCACGTCGAAACTCTGATGGCCCGCAAGCTGGTTGCCGGCGAGCTCGTGCCCGGCCAGGTGGTTACCGTGGATGTGGAAAACAATCAACTCATGGTGCATTAACCCTAA
>DAOPIR010000118.1:0-9038 GCA_035399245.1 Candidatus Limiplasma sp. | reverse complement strand
GGCTTTTTCCTGGAAGCCAAGCGCACGATTGAAAACGCCACCTACAGCGTTGGCGCAAAGGACGATAAGCCGGAAGAGAAGCCCTGTCCCATCAGCACCATCGTGCTCACCGGCGGGGCCAGCAATATGGGCTTTATCAAGGAGATTTGCCAGCAAGTCTTCCCCCAGGCGGACATTCAGCTGGAGAGCAACCCCTCTTACACGGTATCCAATGGGCTGGGCTGGATCGCGGTTCTGGAATCAAGGCTTCCCCAATGCATTGAGACTGCCGTAAATCAAGTCTCCAATGATGAAAAATGCGGGATCGGTGCGTTAAAAACAAGCGTTTCCGACATGGTTTTCGATTACATTAAAAAAGTCGGCAAGCAGGAAGCCACCAAATGGGCCGAGCTGCCCGGTGAAAGCAGTATGGAAGATCTCCAGCGCATGATTGATGCGCACTTGAATTCACCGGATGCGCAGCAGGACATTGCGTCCATGTGCGAGCAGGGCATAGCCGATTGGAAGGAAAACCTATCCGGCGTGATGGCGGACGCCGTAAACCAGCAGATTCAGGAGCTGTTTTCGGAAACAGCGGCTCGTGGCCTGATCATTCCCTCTGATATATGGGCCGATTTGCAAAACAACGGCATTATGGTTGATTCCCTTTCCATTGATAACATCCTCAGCGATATCGACATGACGTCGATCGCCAGAAGGATCAGCAACGTCATCCTGTGGATTGTTGCGGTAGCGTTTGCCTATGCTACCTGTGGTCTGTCATTATTCATCGCTTTATTTGCAAACAAAGATAAAAAAATGCAAAAGCCGAGATCTCAAAGCATGCGTAAAAGGGCTGTGAATAAGATTGCCAAAGGCTTTGACGATTCCAAGGATGAGATTACGAAAAGCATCAAAGAAGAGTTTGCAAAATTCGAAGGCGAATACGCCTCCATGCTGAAAGATACCATGACGATCGCCTTTGAGATCGCCACGCTCAAGCGCTTTGAAATGTAGGGGGGAAACCAATGTCGGACAGCGTACTTCAAAAAACCCTTAAAAAATGCCGTGAAGCAATGCTTGGCGGCGTTCCGATCCTGTATATCAAAACGGAATCCGGTATCTTTATCCAAAGGCTGATCGAGGAGGAGTACAATCCTCTTGTCGTTCGAATTTGCGGTGAAAGCTGCGGCTGCTATGGCAACCGCCCCGTTTCGGAGTATCTCAAAACCGGCAAATCCATGGATAAGTCAACGGTTGCCAATATAAGCTGCGATGAGCTGCCCAACAGCTATTCTTCGATCTCTTTTCCCAGGCTCTGGGCGTATAAGATGCCCGGCAAAGGGGATGTGAACGAAACATTCCGTCGGCTTGAGAAATACGTGCTGGACCATGAAAATGCGAATTTCAACAGCTACAGCGTGCTGCAAAGCAGCGCCGTCATCCTGTATTCCTCCGAAGTGCTGCTGTCCCCGATGCTGCAAACTTATACCGAGGTCATCGAGGTGGACTACCCCGATGAGGAGGAAATCCGCAATATCATCTTGTTTGAATCGGGCGGCGACGCGCAGCTTGCGGGAAACGAGCGGTATCTCGCGGCACTCAGCACGGACTTTCTCGGCTTCTCAACCGAGGAAATCGCCACGACGATGCAGCGGATATTGGCCGTGACCACGCTGGATGACTCGAAAAAAGTAGAGGATATCATCAGCGGGCACAAAAAGCAGAAGCTGCAAAGCGGCATTCTGGAGCACTGCGAGGCGCACGGCGATATCGGCGGCATGGATAATTTCAAGTCCTGGCTGCAGGAGCAGGTGCGGCCGCTGCGCAACTCCAGCATCTACAAGCGCAAAACCGGCACCCCGCCGCCCAAGGGCGTACTGCTGTGCGGCATCCCGGGCTGCGGCAAATCCGAGGCCGCAAAGGTAACGGCCCAAACGCTGCATCTGCCGCTTTTGAAGATGGAAATCGGCAGCTTGATGGACAAATATCAGGGCGTGTCGGAGCATAAAATGCAGGACGCATTGAAAATGGCGGAAGCGATGGCTCCCTGCGTGCTGTGGATTGACGAGCTGGAAAAAGGCTTCAGCGGCGCCGGCTCCAACGACGATTCCGCCGCGTTCAAGCGGATGTTCGGATACATGCTCGGATGGATGCAGGACAACCAGAAACCCTGCTTCATCTACGCCACAGCCAACAACATCGGCGGACTCCCCAAGGAGTTTTTCCGCAGCGGACGTTTTGACGCGCTGTACGCCGTGTACCTCCCCACAGCGGACGAGTGTGTGAATATCTTCAAAAAGTGCCTGGAAAAAGCGGTGCGCAGCATCACCGCGGCCAGGCACCTCAGCACTGACGCAGTGATTGATGCCGGCTGTTTTGCGGATAGCCTGTATAAACGCATCATCAACGACATGCTGATCCAGAAAAACGGAAAGCCGCGTATTGTGATCGGCTCCGATATCCAGAAAATCGTCAACATCGCGCTGCGTACGCTTGTGGATACGGACAGGATTACCGCCGGCGTCTGGGCAAGTGCCCTTCAAAACGCCATCATCGCCTGCAGCAGCTACAGCGGCATCTACGGCGACAGCGAGGAAAACATCGACAGCATTGCCATCAGCTATTGCCGCATGCTGCGAAAGGGATTTATTCCGGCCGCGACAGACGTTCTTTTCCGCACGGAGGATTATCATATAGAAAACCTGATCCCGTACGAACGGGAAAGCAGGCTTCCTACAGGCGGTATGTCCGAAGAAGAGCGCGCGCAGCATGAAAAGAAGCTTCGGGAAACCGAGATACTGCAAGGTCGTCCAATCTCTGCTATGGAACCGTACGACAAGGCGGTCTATACGCTGCTTAAGGAGCGCATCAATGCCGTCGCATTACCGCTGGAGAAGAGCGAACGACAACAAATGATTGTGAGGTAAACAAAATGATCGAAGTTTTGGCTGTGGTTGAAGCCGTGGTGCTTGCCTATGCGGTTACCAGCTTGGTTTCCTGGGGCGTGAAAAAGCTTCTGGATCTTTGGGGATCCCGCAGCCTGCCCAAGCAGGAGCAGCAAGTCGCGATGAGCGAAGCTGACATGAAAGAAATCGAAAAATCCAAAGAAGTCATCAAGGAGTGCTTCGGCGAGGATGCGGTGGATACCCTCCGCAAGTCCACCAATCTGGAACGGATCGACCTGATGGCAAAGTTTGCGGACCGTTTGACCAAGGAGTATGATCTGGATATCGATGTGGACATCACGGTGAATAACGTGCAAAACTGCGGTTATTATGACTGGGAGCACCAAAAAGCCGTGTTCAATATCGTATTGCTGATGGTGGACGGCAATAATGAGCATTTTGACTATTGCGTAAAAGAAGTGCTGGATACCATCGTCCACGAGCTTCGCCACGCCGTGCAGCACAAAGCGATTCGGGAACCGGGCTACTGGAACGTTGACGACGAAAGGCGGATGGCCTGGGCCAATAACATGGCGCCCGGCAACTACATCACCTCATCCAGCAACTTGAAGCGGTACAGCCAGCAGCCCATCGAAGCGGACGCAGCGGTGTTTGCGGCCCTGGTAATGGAAGGAGCGTGCTAAGCCATGAAAAACAAAATTACATTCAGGGAGTTTCAGGTACACATGCAGGGGTTCGGGTACAGCGATAATGAAATCAAGCACCTGTTCGGCGCGGTAAAGGCACTCGACAGCGAAACCCGCGGCTGGATGATCCGGTGGTTCTGGGACGGAGAATTTCCCACAAAGGAGATCGAAGGCGTAACGTTCCGGTATCTGGTGAATGATTTCGGCTATAAGCCGCTCAACGCGTTCATCGTGCTGGACTGGCTGAAGTCCAATCCTGACGCGGCCAAGTACTTCGTGCTTCTTAAGCCCGCCGATACGCCCCCCGGCGAAAAGGTCGGCAATGAAATGGTCGAGATCCTCAAACAGAACGGCCGCACGCCCACGCCCCTTTATCAGGATGATATCCTGGAAGACATCCAGGCGTAATGCATGCCTTCTGCCCAGCGCAAGACGTTTGCCTGAATGATGCGACGCATCATTCAGGCAAATTTCAAATTTAACGATACTTCCGCCGCGGGCAGAGGATATTTGGGGAGACCATGCTAGAATACAGTCAAGGGATAACCCCGAAAACGACAAGGAGGATTTTCAAGATGAAAACTTTTACCAAAGAGCAGAATGATACGCTTGCCGCACAGGCAAAGGAAATCATGAGCCATATCGGAGAGAACGAAAGCACCCGGAAGATTATGGCACGGATCTATGTGGAAAACCTGGAAGACAAGACCGTTAAGCAGGGCGAGGTTATGGCGGACGCCATCATCGAGCAGGTAAAGCAGTTCGACGCCGATTACAAGGACGCCAAGGAAAACAGGGACAGCTTTGTTAAAAAGTTTCAAAGCAAAGTAGACGCCGGCAAAACCTGCGTGGAACGCTGCAACTACTGGCAGAAGCTAGCCGCGGCGGTATCCGCCGCCAACCTCGCGATGAACGACGGCGAAGCCGATCGGGAGAAGATCCTGCAGGAAATCGAGGCGCTTACCGTGTCCGAGGAGGACGCTACGCCCGAACTGGAGCGCGAGCTGCGGGAAAAGGCCGCCGAAGCGCTGTGCAACTCCGGCGTGATGCTCAGCGGTTTGCTGGAGCAGGCCAAGGAGATTGAGAAGCTGGAACAGGCCGACGAGGCTGCGGGCCTGCTGATCGACCTTGGCAACAAGGAGCTTGGATACCGTGAAATCGTATCGATGCTTGCTTACACCAAGATCAAAAACGGCGAGTTTGACAACATGCCCGCGGACATGACGGCGGGACAGGTCGCCACCGTCGTATGCGCGGCCATCGAGCAGACCCGCATCCAGGAGGCCGTAGGCAACGGCAGCATTGGCATCGAAATCGCCACGGGACTGCTGATGATCCTGGGTACGATTGTGCTGGTTCACTTCGCATTGCTGGCCGCAGGCGTAGGCATCGTGTTCGCCGCAGCGATGTTCGGCACCATTCTCACCATCCCCGCCTGCATCCTGGTAATCGCGGGAACGCTGCATATTTTCAAAAAGGCGCTTGACGTCTGGCTGGAAGACAGCGGCAAGATCATTAAAGCAACGGTTGCCGTCGCGAAGTACATTGCAAAGGGCGCCGTAGCCGTGTGGCACTACGCCAAGGAAAAAGTCTGGCCGAAGCTGGTTTCGATCAGCAAAGCGGTGCTCGCGTCCGTGCGCGGGGTGCTGGCAAAGGCCAAGGAAACGGTCACCCGCACCACGGTGCAGCAGCCCGCAAACTAAGGCCTTGCACCATCGCGGCAAACCTGCCGCAAACGGCCGGCTGGCCGCCTGGAAACGGTTGGTGAAAACGAACCGCGGACAAGCGGCCAGCCGACGCCGTTGTCATCAGGGAGATGAAACGATATGGCAGTACAGTCAGGTCAGCGCGAACGCCACAATTTCAGCAGCCGGAAGCCTGTTCCCAAAGAACTGTATATACAAATCGAGGAACAGCTGAATTTCAGGAATATGCTGGCACGCAGCGAGAAGGTTTGCACCTTCAAAGACATCGCGTTTCAAACAAAAGCAGAGCCGCACAGCGAGGAAAGGTAACCCTTCGCTGCGGGCCGCGCCGCTTGGGGGATGTGGACTATGCGCAATCACACTTTATCAGGCCAGGGAAGCCCGGGATATATAAACCGGCCGGGCAAGCCAATCCGGGCTGTTTGTACGGGCCTGCGCAATATCACCGCATGGCTTCCCATCCTCTGGAAGGACCGGCCGTGGGACGCGTATTATCTGTATGTAATATTGAAAAAGAAATTGGAATGTATGAGCCGCTATGAAAAGGAATATGCCATCGCAAACAAAGCGCCGGCCGTCGCCCGGGATATGGATCGTGCCATCGCGCTAATCGACAGGCTGATCAACCGTGACGCAACGGAAGATGATCCTTTTGACCGCCAGGCACCGCAGACCCCATGCGCCAATACGGAACAGGCTGCCCAAGACGAGCTGTTCGATCTTCTGAAAACGCATATCGGCGACTGGTGGGATTAAAGACGGATCGCCGGTTACAGCGGCCGAAACCGACAGCAAACAGGACAGACCACGACAGGCAAAGGAGAAGTTGCATGATGAAAGATACCGCAAAGCGTTTCCATCTGTTTCCCGCCATCGCAGCGATACTGCTTGGGCTGGCGATTATCGCGGCTGCCTGCCCGGCGCTGGCCGGCGCCGTGGACAGCGACCACCTGGAAGCCTACTTCAAGGCTAAATTCGGCTACGCGGATACCGAGTACTACCGGTTTTCGCCGACCATGCTCAACTACGTATGCTTTTCGCATTATATTTCCCGTGATTTCGGCGTGCTGGATGACGATCACTACGTACTGTACGGCGGCGTATCCCAGCAGCAGGTAACGGATTATATCGCCTATCTGAACCGATTCGGGTATCGTACGGCCTTTGACGCCCTGCAGGGCGATACCCGCTATGTGGAGCTGAGGGATGTGGACGCGCCCGACTATCTGCCGCAGGTGTTCCGCTTTTACTATTTTCCGGAAGAAAAGGCCATCGTCACTATCGAATCCATACAAATTGAAACTGCCTTTGACCAGGCCTGCACGCAGCACTGGGCGGACTATACCAACGAAATCTATTATAATCTCAATCTCCTGCAGCCGGGCCTGAGCGTATCGCTGGAAGAAGTGCGCGAGGAAGAGGTATACCTGTGGGCGGACGCAGACAATCCCTTCTGCAGTTACGCCTCCGCCGGCATGAACCAAAACTGGTACGGCAACAGCAAGCTGGAAAAGGTGCTGGATGACGGATCCCGCTTCCTGGTGATGAATAGCGAGTACAAGGACGCCAACCAAAACCAGATGTACTTCTGGCTGCTGCGGCTGGAGTTTACGTCCTCGGATCAGCCGTTTGATCCGGAGGATTGGGAGTTTTGTATTGCGGACGACGGGCTGTGCGTATATTTTCCGCTGCAGCTGGGCAACCAGCTTACGGAAACAGACAACGGCCTTGTGCTGCGGATGGATCCGGCGCTGTACACCGGCAGCACCTACACGCTTTGGCTGTCGTTCCCCATGTATTACGGCAATCCGTGGGACTTTGCCAGGCTGTATATCGCCCCCGCCGGCGCGGGCACGCCGATCATGGAGCGGGTCAATATCGGGTTCGACCGTCCGGAGGAAGAGACGGAATTTGATGGAATCGATTGGTCGACGTGGGACTTTTAGCCGATGATAAAGGAATTTTGCAGCGGATTGGGGAAGCATTATGAATCAAAAGGCACTTTACACGGCAACAAGGCTGTTTCTGGATGCAAGGATGCTCGCCGCCGAGGGGACCGCACTGCCGGAGGAACGCTTCGCCGCGGCATTGGCCCTGACGGAGGACTCCGCCGCGGACGCCTGGCTGCGTTATTGCTGCATAACATTGCGCAGCCTAAGCCAAACCGACTTGCGGACCGCCTATGATTTTGCGGACTCGGTCCACAATACCCAATATCTGCAAGGGCTGGAGGACGGGCTGCTGCTGTGGCCGCAATCCTACTGGGAACTGCAGATCGAACCCTTCCGTGCGCAATACGGGCAGGATTATTTCAGTGATTTTACAGGCAGCGTGATGCCGGACTGCGAAGTTACCCGATGCTTATTAACCCAGAGCCATCAAAAAAAGGATGAGAAAAGAAATGGAGCAATCATCAGCCTATTTCGAACCGTTCGCCGCCGCCTATGTGCGGGGCGAGGCCATTCGCGCCCGGATGCATAACGGATACATCCGCTCGCTGGACACGGAGATCAACGGCCGTCCGTTTTCGCTTGCGCCACCGCTGCTGGACGGCTCCATATGGGATCTCGGACAAAATGCGTTTGATGCGATCCTGCGGGCGGGCAGACAAGCCGGCTTGAAGCTCTACCGCTTTAAAAACACGCATACCGAGCTGCCGCGTGTGAAGCATGTGCTTGGCTTTTTGCGCTCGATACAGCCGGAAAGCCTGCTGGATGTGGGCAGTGGGCGCGGCGCGTTTTTATGGCCGTTCCTGCACCAGTTTCCTTACCTTGCGCTGACCTCCGTCGATCTGCTGGCGCATCGGGTGGAATTTCTTCAAACGGTCACGCTGGGCGGGCTTAATAACCTGCAGGCCCTGCAGGCGGATATCTGCGCGCTGGAAGAACCGGCCGAGTCGTATGATGCCGTGACGCTGCTTGAGGTGCTGGAGCATATCCCCGACGTGCAGGAAGCCGTGCGCAGGGCGGTGCATGTTGCCAAGCGGTATGTTGTGGTCACCGTGCCCTCCAAGCCGGACGATAATCCGGAGCATATCCATCTGCTGACTAAAGAAAAGCTGACGGAGCTGTTTGAAAAGGCCGGCTGCAAACGCCTGCGTTTTGACGGCGTGCCCGGATACTTGATCCTGATCGCGGCAAAGGAAACAGCCGCATGAGCACGTACCCCATTATCAAGTACCCCAGAACCCCGCATCTGCAAGGCTCCCGCCTGCAGCCGGGTGACGAGGACCTGCGGCAAATCCCGTTTTCGGAAATTGCCGGCAAGCCCCTCGTCGTGGAGGAAAAGTGTGACGGGGCCAATTCCGCCATTTCCTTTGACGCAAGCGGAACGCTGCTGCTGCAAAGCCGCGGACACTATCTTACCGGCGGCTATCGGGAAAAGCACTACAATTTGCTCAAGCAGTGGGCAACCGTGCATCAGGATGCCTTTTACCGTGTGCTGGGCAGCCGGTACATTATGTACGGCGAATGGATGTATGCCAAGCATACCGTGTTTTACAGCGCGCTGCCGCATTACTTTCTGGAGTTCGATATTCTCGACAGGCAAACGGATCGTTTTCTGGATACCCAAGCACGGCGCCGGATGCTTTCCGGTCTGCCCGTCGTATCAGTGCCGGTGCTGTACCGGGGAACGCTGTCCTCCCTTGAAGGGTTAACGGCGTTGCTTGGCCCGTCGCAGTATATCGGATGCGCAAACATGGAAAAGCTGCGCGGGCAGTGTGAGGTGCTGGGCCTGGACGCCGACGCAGTTTGCGG
>DAOPIR010000117.1:0-9232 GCA_035399245.1 Candidatus Limiplasma sp. | reverse complement strand
CCGGCTACGGCTGGTGCGGCAAGGGCGTCAGCATGCGCGCCAAGGGGCTGGGCGCCAAGGTGATCGTGACTGAGGTCGATCCCGTGCGCGCGGTGGAGGCCGTGATGGACGGGTTCCGCGTGATGCCCATGGCCGAGGCCGTCAAGATCGGCGATCTGTTCGTCACCGTCACAGGCTGCAAGGATATCGTTACGCCCGAACACATGCGGG
Organism: Candidatus Limiplasma sp.; assembly: GCA_035399245.1. Lineage (GTDB taxonomy): Bacteria > Bacillota > Clostridia > Christensenellales > Aristaeellaceae > CAXXOK01. The sequence goes on along the minus strand of DAOPIR010000117.1, from coordinate 9,022 downwards.
ATATCAAGCAGGGCGCGGTGCTGTGCAATGCCGGCCACTTCAACGTGGAGGTTGCCGTCGCCAAGCTTAAACAGCAGGCCACGCGCGTGGAAGACGTGCGCAGCAATATCGAGGCGCTGACGTTTGATCTGCCAAACGGCGAAACGAAAACCGTGTACCTGCTCGCCGAGGGCAAGCTGGTCAACCTCGCCGCCGGCGACGGCCACCCCGCCGAGATTATGGACATCAGCTTTGCGCTGCAGTCGCTGTCGATGGAGTACCTTGTGCAGCATAAGGGCCGGCTCGAAAACACCGTTCACACCGTGCCCGATGAGATTGATAAGGCCGTTGCCCGCCTCAAGCTGCAAACCCTCGGCTTTGCCATCGATACGCTGACGGACGAGCAAGCGCAGTACATCAGCTCCGCAAACGGGTGACGGACGGGGACGGGGTTAATTCCTCATTCCTCATTAATCCCGTCTCCGTTATACCCCAGCGCTTCCCGCACCATATCGCTTAAAAACACCACGGGGCTTATGCCCAGCTGTAAATCATTGGAGGCGTCCGAGTAGAGGATGCTGCGCTCCACGCGGTATTCCTCAAAGCTGACGTCGCCCTCAATGTTGGAAAACGCCGTGATCTGCATCATCCACACCAGATCGTTATTGGCGTCCACCTCCACATAGGCCGGCGCGTAGGGGATGGTGTCGGTGCCGACCGTTACATCAAACGCGCCCAGCCAGTTGCCGTTTATCAGCTCGTTGGCATCCCCCTGCACGTAGGCGTACAGGGCGCGGCCGAATTCCTGCCCGTACTGGCGGATTTGGGTGATGGTGCCCGCGGTTTCGTCGATGCGGAACTCTACCATGCGGCTGTAGAGGGTGTCCTCGGTCACGGTGGAATCGTACTGGTCACGCGTCCAGCCGTTATCAAACAGCAGGATATCGAAAATGCCGTTGGCCACGTCCGACGAGGACAGGATGCACGGCGCGTGCTGGCGGTAGAACGGCTCATAGTCCTCGCCGGTGGGCGTGAGATAGTATTTGTCAAACATGGGCAGGCTGTTTTCATCGCTGCCGGCAATCCACCGTATTTCGCCGTCCGGCCACGACATGCGCACCAGGTAGCTCTGTGCCCGCAGAGAAAGCAGGATATCCGTGCTGCCGTCGATGGCGACGATGGCGTTAAGGTGGAATACGTCGTTGGACGCGTTGGAGATACCGCGCGTGGACTGCAGCACGTCGCGCAGATCCATAACATGGGTTACCTCGCCGGTGGACAGATCCAGCTCGACGATCGTATCCTCGATGGTCGGCTGGTTGATGGAGTTGTGGGGAATCAGCACCGTATGGTCGGTGTACACCGTAACATCGTGGTGGAAGGAGGAATCGTACGTCGCGGTGATCTGGTAAATTCTGCCAAGCGGGTCGCACTCCAGCAGATAGCGCTGCTTCTTGCCGTAATCCACGCCGATGAGGTAATGGTTGTGGTAATGGTAGTTTTGCACGTAAAAGCTGGCGTCGGGGATGGCCAGGTGCCACCGCGGCACGCCGTCGGCGTCAAAGGCCGCGATACCGCCCAGAAACAGCACCGATTCGTAGGAGATGTTAAAGCCGGCCTCATATTCGTCGGGCTGCTCCATGGAGGTAATGATATGCAGAAAATCATACCGGCTGGTAAGCGCCTCGGTTTCCACCGGCACAGTCACGGTGGCTGCCGCGCCGTTTTTCGGCGTCAGGGTGAGCGTTACCTGGTTTTCGGTATCGGCGTACAGGCCGTATACCGGAATGATATGGTCGGTCGTATAGCCGTCAAAGGTGTAGTCCAGGCTCGTCTGCGCGTCCGCGCCCGGGATGTGGATGGAAACACGGCAGGCGTCCTCTGTTTGAAACAGAATCAGCGCCGTCAGCGGCGAGATATCATAAGGATTGACCACCACCAGCGGATCGTCCGGCGTGTAATAGCCGCTGGCCAGCTCCGCCAGCAGCATTTCGTCCGTTTCTTCCTGCCCGGCAACCTGTGCAAGCAGCGCCGCGGTTTCGGGATAGGGGACCTCGATTGCGGTTTCCTCGGCGGTCGGGCTGTCGGCAGGCACCCAATCCAGCAGCACGGCCGCCACCAGTGCCCCGGCCAAAAGGAGCGCCAGGATCGAAAACGAGAGTTTCACAGATTTTTTCATCTTGTCAGCTCCGTATAAAGATTGATAGGGAATCGGGAGAAAACCGTCGGAAAGCAAGCCCGATAATCCTGTCAGGCGCAGGCGCGGGGAGGAAGCAAAAGGCCCGCTGTTGTGCGGACCCGCTGTTTATTCCTTATCCTGCCTGCGGCTGCCCAAAAGGATATCCGCCAGGGAAAACACGCCGTACAGCCCAAACGCGCCGATCAGGCTGACCGCCGAGTATTTCAGATAGCCGTCGATTTGGGACAGGTAGGGATCGACGACGAACTCCTCGCCCAGCTGCAGATAGAAAATACCGTGCGCAAACAGGTTGGCCAGCAGGGAAAAGAAAACGGAATAGGCAAGCAGCGCGCCGGCTTTCACCGGTGCTTTTCTGCCCGCCAGCAGGCAATAGCCCGCCATCAAACCGGGGCCGATATAGGCTAACAGCTTCAGGATATCTTCACTCATGGGCGCCTCCTGCGTGGTTGGCAAAGGGGTGATAAGCCGATCTTCCTCATTGGGCATCCGCGTCCTGCGCGGCAAACGTTACCGGTATGATCTCGTCTTGTGTGAGGGCATACCAGAAGGTAAATTCGTCCTGTGCAGCGTCTATTGGCACCTCAAAGGCGATAAAGCCCGTTTTGTTTCCGATCCGGATCTCCGTGGCGGGCAGGCGGCGGAAGCCGTAGGTTTCCAAAAAGGTATCGTTATCCATGCGGGCGTAACGGCTGCCCTGCGCATCCTGCGCGTACAGCTTATCCCATTGAAAGCCCTCACCGCCGGCCGCGGTTTTGGCGATGGACAGCTTGACCAGCAAATATACGCAGCCCTCGGCGGGCGCGTCAGTATGGACGGCGGTGTTGATGTCGCCCTCATAGGTGGTTATGGCCTCGGTTGCCTCCAGCGACGCCGCGGTTTCCCAGTGCAGCAGCTGCATTTCCCAGTGAAAATCGGTCTCCTGCGCGGCTGCCGGCGCGGCAAAAAGAAGCAAGCAGCAAAGAAAAGCCAGCACCTTGATTCCTGTGCGGTTTTGAAGCAATAGCAAAGACAGCCCCTCCTTATCTCCGTTTCGTTTATTATACACTGGGAGACAGGCGGCAAATGTAACAATTGCGGGATCGGATCGATATTTGGTTTTTTACACCAGCCTTATTCCCTGCGCGGCCTGCTCTGTCTGGTAGCGCTCCACCAGCTTGCGGATGCGGTCGTAGGGGTTGAGCAGCGGGCTCAGGCTGCGGTCATGGTTGAGGGATGCGATGATGTAAGAGACATATTTGGACATGTCCGCCTGCAAAAACCACGGTGCGGCCTTCAGCTCCGGCGGGCAGTAGGTGAGGTTGGTGGAAATGACGCGGGTGATGATGCCCTCGTTGTAGGCTTCGTTATATTCGTCCAGCCCGTTGGTAAACAGCGGGAAGGTGGCGGCGGCATAGATGCGGGCGGCGTCGCGCTTTTTCAGCTCGCGGGCCAGGTCCAGTATGCTTTCGCCCGAGGCCAGAATATCGTCGGACACGAAGATATCCTTGCCCTCCACGCTGGTGCCCAGGTACTCGTGCGCCACGATGGGGTTGCGCCCGTTGACTACGCGTGTGTAGTCGCGGCGCTTGTAGAAGATACCCATGTCCAGCCCCAGCACCGAGGAATAGAAGATGTTGCGGTCGATCGCGCCCTCGTCGGGCGATACGATCATCATGTGCCGCTTGTCCAGCCACAGGTCCTTCTGCTCGCGCATGAGGGCCTTCAAAATCTGGTAGGTGGGCTTGACCGAGTCAAAGCCGATCAGCGGCACGGCGTTTTGCACGCGGGGATCGTGGGCGTCAAAGGTGATAATATTAGTCACGCCCATGGCCTGCAGTTCCTGCAGCGCCATTGCGCAATCCAGACTTTCGCGGCTGGTGCGCCGGTGCTGCCGGCCCTCGTAGAGCATGGGCATGATGATGTTTACGCGCTTGGCGCGCCCGCCGATGGCGGATATAATACGTTTCAAGTCCTGATAGTGATCGTCCGGCGACATGGGAACGGTTTGGCCGTACATCTTGTAGGTTACATTGTACGCGTTGACGTCGGTAATGATGTAAACGTCATACCCCCGCACCGTTGACTTGATCATGCCCTTGCCTTCGCCTGTGGAAAAGCGCGGGCACTCGATGTCGATCAGAAAATCCTGGCAGTCTGCGCCCAGTACGCCGAACAGCGGGGTATGGGTTTCCTCGATGGCGTCCCGTCGCTCCCGCCAGCGCATCAGCCAGCTGTTTACTTTGGCCCCCATCTCTTCACATCCCGGCATTACGATGAGGCCGAGTGGCGCGAAGGGGGCCGATAAAGATTCGTCGCCTAGCAGGTTGCTTGAAAGCTCTGACATGATGATGCTCCTTTGCAATCATATTTATTGCGGAATCGCATATCCAGTATAACGCAATTTGAGGGGAATGGAAAGGGTGTGTAAAATCTAAATTAAAGTAGTAAGGGGAGGTTTGGGGAGATGAGGAAGTAGTACGAATGAGGAATGAAAAATTAGGAATTAGGAATGGCGGACAGATTGCTGCGCAAGCTTCCGACATATGCCCACTCGGTTTTATAGACGTCTCACTCCCTACCGGTCGTGATACTCCTTAAAACCTCCCATCTCCGGTTCGTTTTCAGCTTCGCTGAAGTGCCCACAGGGCACACACTCGCCTCCGATGCCCATTCCTCATCGATAGTAAGATCATTCATCAAACGGACCATTTTGCGCTTTTTCCGGCGCTTTCTCCTTGAAAACCCAAAATTTGCTGGCCACGTAGTTGAATACCATCACCAGCACCAGCACGAGAATGCGGTTGATAAAGTTTTCCACGCCGATGAGCTTGAGAAGCTGGAAAACACCCTCTTCAAAGAGCAGGAAGCTTAATACACGCGCGCCCGTGAACTGAAAAAACGCGATCAGCCGTTCCCGCCAGGCGGTGTATGTTACGCGGAACACCATCCAGCGATTGATCCAGAACGCAAAAACCACGGCCACTACCCAGGCGATGGCGGTTCCGATGCTGGTCTGTGCGGCGTTGGCACGGTTGATGACTTCGATCACCCACGCAACCAGCGCGCCAAAGCCGCCGCCGGGCGCCGCGGGTGCGCCGCCTACCGCCATGATGAAATAGCAGCCGTTGGATACGATCAGGCTGACCAGCGTGGTCAGCCCGCCCGCGATCACATAGCGGACCAGCTCCCAGATTTCCTTGTGTTTTTCCGTATAGAGGGCTTTGAGTTTTTGCATATTGTATGGATTTCCTTTCCGTCAAAAAAGCAGGGAATGATTTCCCTGCTGATTATAACACGAATGGCGAGAAATGAGGAAGGTCCGCCGGTGCGGGGCGAGGGGAGCACCTCCCAAGCGCCGCTATGGCAGTGTTACGGGGGCTGCGCCTTCGGTGAGCATATCTACGGCGATGTATACGTCCATGTACGCGCTGCCGTCTTTTTTGTACTCGTGCTCAAAGCAGCACAGCTGGTCCTCGGCGTGGGCATGGCGGATGCCGTTTTTCTCGATATATTTTTGGATGGTTTTGTAGGCGCCCGGGATCAGGTCAAACGGCGCCAGGAACGGATTGCGGATGGTGATGCGCGCGTACTTTCCCTGTTCCTGCCACGCCACGCGCACGCCCTCGCACTTGGCGGTAAAGCTGTCGGGCAGGATCACCGCGGCCATGTAGCCGCGCAGGCCGTACACGGTTTGCTGCTCCAGCGAGAGCATGGGTACGTCGCAGCCGATTATCGTGGGGCCGGTAAGGCCGTTTGTTTCCGCCCAGCGCTCCATGTGACCGATGCTGTCGGTCTCCGGCTCGCCGCTGATCACCATGTACTGTGCCATGCGAAAGCGTGCAACCGTGACGAGCGTCACCGGCGAATAGGCCTCGGGCTCGGCGCTTAAATCCTTGCGCAGCAGCTGGTCCAGCGTGCAGTGGAAAAAGTCGCTCAGCGCGATCAGCTTGTCCACCTCGGGGTACGCCGCGCCGGATTCCCACTTGGACACCGTCTGGCGGCTTACGTTCATCCGGTCGGCCAGTATCTCCTGGGACAGGTTGCCGTGTGTCTTGCGAAGCGTTTGCAGATTGGTTGAAAAAAACATACTGTTTCCCTCCTTAAAAGTGGGGAAATTCCCTGTTGCATCGATGCAGTTTCAGTATACGGTTTTCGGCGGGTAAAGCCACCAACTTGTATTCGCGGGCGGAGGAAGATGCGCAACCGCAGGTTGCAGCGGCGGCGCTGAGAAAGGACGGGGAACGCCGTCCCTCGTTCCCCGTCCCCTTACTCGTCCTCCCCGTGGTCTCCGCGGGCGTAGTCGCAGCTCAGGATGTCGGCAAGCGGTACGGTGACAGGGGTTTTTCCGGTCCCGGGTTTCAGCGTGGCGTGCGTAGCTGTAAGCGAAAGCACGGTAACGTTTTTCTGCACGATTGTGCCGTCCAGCAGCAGCATCACGCGGATTTTGCGCTGCTTGTCCAGCGAATATTTCAAAAAGGCGTTCATGCGGCGTCCTCCTGGCCGGCATCCACGATCCAGATCACGGTGCTGCCCGAATCGCTTTCGTAGACGCGCTCGAACAGGCTGTCCAGCGCGGCTTCATCCACCGCATAGGAGGATCGCTCGTAGCGGCTGACATAGATATATTGAACGCTGTATTCCGTCAGCAGATCGAGGTTGGCGGCGGGGTCCTCGTAAAAGGCCTGCACCGCCGCTTTGCGCGCGGTGGTGGTGAAACCGTGAAAGTACAGGTACAGGTCGCTGCCGCACACAATCGTGCGCCCCGCCAGCGACGCGGCGGGATTGAGGTGCTGGTTGCCGGTCAAGAACACGCTGTGCTCGGGCGTGCTTTCGTCGATATATGCCGCCGCGGCGATATCCTCGTTGTTGTACGCCTGATAATCGCTCACACATTCGCGCGCCACCGTGAGCCCCGCCGACAGAAAGCACACGATCAGAAACAGCCCCGCGATCACCCTGCGCCCGCCCACGCCTTTGATCTTTTCGTACAGCGTAACCGCGTAATCGGCGGCCATCGGCAGGCACAGCATAAACCACACATAGATCAGCTTGTTATTGTCGTACTCGTTGGGCTGGAAGATGATAAACTCCGCGATCAGCAAAATGAGGAACGCGCCGGCGGCGATCAGCCGATACTGGCGTATGGCATCATTGTGCCGGTAAACGGCTTCGATCTCCCGGCTTTGGGCCGCAGCGGCAGACGGTTCCATCTCGCGCAGCGGGCGCAAACTATCGGAGGTTTTCTGCCTGCGCTGGAACAGCGCCAGCAGGATCAGCAGATAGGGCAGGCCGACGTTTTTGATGTAAAACCAGAAATACGGTTCCACCAGCCCGCCGCCACTGCGGTTGTTGCACCAGTTGAATTGGAAACGCAGAAAATGGTCGGACGCGGCGGCCTGCTTAAACGTGAGGTTTATAAGCTGCGGCGCCGACAGCGCCACGGCAATGCCGCCGTACCAAAGAAACGGCTGAAACGCCTGCCAACGCTCGTGTTTCGGCGCTTCCAGCACGGCATAGGCGCAAAATCCGATGCTGGACAGCCCCAGCGCCAGAAAGCTGTGCGTGTGCAAAAGCGGCATGCCGCCCGCGATGACGCCCGCCGCGACCATCGCGCGCGTTTCGGGGTGTTTCTTTTGCGCCAGCGGTGGCAGCACCAGCATAAACGCGGGTATCAGCATGCTCCACCCGCCCAAAAAGCCGCGCTGGGGGATGAGCATGTCGCAGATGATGTTCACCCACCGCAGGTTATAGTCCGGCTGGTTGGTGGGCGTTTTGTAGTAACCGGTCATGATGGTGTGCAGGTTGTCCCAAAAGGTGGTTTTCACGCCGTCGATCACGGTGCCCGACAGCGTGTAATAAAAGCCGAGCCCGCCGTTGAAAAACAACAGCAGCACCGCCAGTGCCGCCGCGCCCCGTTTGCGGCACAGCTGGGACGCCAGCAGCGTAAAGCCCGCAAACACCAGCGCGCAAAACAGCGTGCCCGTAAATGTCATCGCTGCCGGCAGCCCCATGCCAAACAGCAGCATCGAGGTCGCAATCGTGTCCGACAGATACGGATAGGCCATCGTCGCGCCGACCATCAGGCTGTTTTCCAGCGGGAAGGCCGCGTTGATTGCCGAGGTCGCCACCGCCAGGTGCAGCGACAGATCGCCGTAGGTGCTCTGGCCTACATGATAGCCATCGGCCGCGGGGCGGATGGAATGCGTATACTCCAGATAGCCCGCCAGCACCGTCAGCGGCAGGGCGATGCACACCAGCAGCTTGATCTGCTGCCGGTCCTTATCGGAAAACGGCAGAGGCGCCGCTGTATCGCGCGTAAAATATGCGCCCGATACCAGCAAGCAAAGCGTGCCCGCCGCCAGCCCGTGCGCCGGCAGGGAAAACCGAACCGCGTACGCCCACAGCGCCGGCAGCCACAGCAGCAAAAATACGCCGATGGCCGCGCCCAGGTACCACCGCACCACAGCGCGCCGCCGCGGCAGCCAGAAGCGCGCTATCGCAACGCCGCCGGTGAGGAAGAATAGCAAGTAGAGTATGGCGAACAACGGAAGCCTCCTATGGGGGGACGGGGGTTAATGTGGAATGAGGAATAAGGAATAAGGAATGGGCATCGGAGGCGAGTATGTGCCCAGTGGGCACTTCAGCGAAGCTGAAAACGAACCAGAGATGGGAGGTTTTAAGGAGTATCACGACCGGTAGGGAGTGAGACGACTATAAAACCGAGTGGGCATATGGCGGTGCGGGTGCCAAGGCAACCGGATGATTCTATATAATATCGTTACAGGCTAATTATGTTGATACGGAATCAGGCGTTTCAGCTAACGGGAATGAAATCGAAAGATTGCGGAGCAATCTTTCCGCCAT
>DAOPIR010000116.1:0-9270 GCA_035399245.1 Candidatus Limiplasma sp. | reverse complement strand
GCGATTGCGATGGGCTTGCCAAGGTTACAAAACTTCTCGGTGGGGATGGTGAAATCCTTGTTGAGCGGCACGGTATACTGCGGGATGCTGAACAGGCGCGCAAACACCTGATAAAATCCGTAGCTGACCTCGGGATAGGCAAAGCCGCGCGCGTCGCCGTAAGCCATGAAAGCAAAGGCCAGCACCTCGTCCGAACCGTTGCCGACAAACACGTGCTCCGGCGTTAGGCGATACTCCGCGGCAATAGATTCGCAAAGCACCTTTGCCAGCGGATCGGGATAGAGGTTCAGCCGCGAGATAATCTGCCGGTTGAGCGCCTCCACCACGTGCGGGGACGGGGGAAAGGGGCTTTCGTTGGTGTTGAGCTTCACATATTGCTGGTCCTGCGGCTGCTCCCCGGGCACATACGGCGCGAGGGTTTGCAGGCGTTCCACTAAAAAGCGGCTCATTGCATGTCCTCCATACGGATGCTGACGGCGCGTGCATGCGCGGTCAGGCCTTCGCTCAGGGCAAAGCGCTGCGCATCCACACCGACCGATTGCAGCGCGTCGCGCGAGTAAAACAGGTAGCTGGAGCGCTTGCAGAAGTCGTCCAAACCCAGCGGCGAGGCAAACCGCGCCGCGCCCGAGGTGGGCAGCGTGTGATTGGGGCCGGCCATGTAATCGCCCAGCGTTTCCGGACAGTAGCGGCCCAGGAAGATGCTTCCCGCATTTTGAATCAGCGGCAGCCACGCAAACGGCTCGTCCACGCACAACTCAAGGTGCTCGGGTGCGATGGCGTTGGCGATCCGGCAGCCGATTTTCAGGTCGGGCACCACGATAATACGTCCGTTGTTGTCAACAGACTTGCGGGCAATCTCCCGACGCTCCAGCCGCACCAGCTGCTGCTCGATTTCCATCTGCACCTGGGTTGCCAGCGCCTGGGAGTCGGTGATCAGCCACGAGGCCGCCAGCACGTCGTGCTCAGCCTGGCTGAGCAGATCGGCGGCGAGGTACGCGGGCTTGCTCTTGCTGTCCGAAATCACCATTATTTCGCTGGGGCCGGCAATGGTATCGATCGATACCACGCCCTGCGCAAAGCACAGTTGTTTGGCGGTGGTTACGTAGATGTTGCCGGGGCCGAGAATTTTATCCACAGCCTGGATGGTCTGTGTGCCATAAGCCAGCGCCGCGACGGCCTGCGCGCCGCCAAGCTTGACGATCTCGGTAATGCCCGCGATCTTGGCCGCAGCGAGGATCACATCGGGAATGTTGCCGCTTTTATCGGGCGGTGTGGTCATCACGATGCGGCCTACCCCCGCGATTTTGGCGGGTATGGCGGCCATCAGTACCGAGCTGGGATAGCGCGCCGTGCCGCCGGGCACATACAGGCCCACGCTGGCCAGCGGCAGTACGCGCTGTCCAAGCACCACGCCGTCCTCGCGCGCGTCGATAAAGCCTTCCCGCTTCTGCTTTTCGTGATAGCGGGTAATGTTTTCGGCGGCGCGGCGCATGGTGGCCAGCAGGGCGGGCTCCACGCGCGCATAGCCCGCGTCAATTTCCTGCGCGGTGGCGACCAGCGAGGTAAGGTCGGCACCGTCAAACTTTTTGGAATACGCAAGCGCCGCTTCATCGCCGCGAGCGCGCACATCATCCAGAACATCCTGTACGACCTTTGTTACATCCCTGGTGGGTACGGAAGCGCGGTTGAGCAACGCTTCCAACGGCTGATCGGCGTACTCTATAATCCGGATCATAGCGTTTCTCCTTCTTGCCTGAGCGTATTGGTCAGGCGCTGTATTTCGGTATCCTTAAACTTCATGGAGGCCTTGTTGGCGATCAGCCGCGCACTGATTTGCAGCACGGTTTCGATAACCTCCAGATGGTTTTGCTTGAGGGTGGTGCCGGTTTCCACCAGGTCCACGATCACGTCGGACAGGCCCAGGATCGGCGCAAGCTCGATAGAACCATTCAGCTTGATGATGTCGATTTCGCGGCTTTTGGCGGCGTAATAGGCCTTGGCGATGTTAGGGTACTTGGTCGCTACGCGCAGGGGGGCCGTAAGATCTTCCCGGAAGTCCACTGGAGCGGCTACGCACATGCGGCATTTGCCAAAACCCAGATCCATCAGCTCGTACACGTCGTTTTCGCCTTCCAGCAGGGTATCCTTGCCCACGATGCCCACATCGGCCGCGCCGCGCTCCACATAGATGGCAACGTCGCTGGGCTTCACCAGCAGATAGCGCACATGGCCGTTTTCCCCGGGAATGACCAACCGCCGGTCGTCGGGCTGGATATCGGTGGTGTCGTAATGGCTTTTGGCAAACAGCCGGCAAACCTTGTCAGCCAGCCGCCCCTTGGGCAGCGCTATGGTAAACATCATCGATCCACCTCCCGAAGCTTGCCGCTTTCCAGGCGCAGGGTTCTGCCCACGTGCAGCTCTTCGGGCGGATCGCCCTTACGGGTGATAACGCGTAGGCCCTGCGCCGCCAGATCAAACACCGCCTGATGGAGGATGGTCAGATCATCGCCGTCCCGATACAACACCAGTACGTCGGCATCCAACGCGCGGCGGTCGCTGAGGATGCGGTTAAGCTCGTCCAGATACAGGGCAAAGCCGATGCCGTCGGCCTGCTTTTGGAAGCGGCGCATCAGCGGATCATACCGCCCGCCGGACAGCACCGCGCGAGGCGCGCCCTGCACGTACCCCTGCAGCACGATGCCGTTGTAATAGTCCAGCTCGTTGAGCATTGACAGATCCAACCGCAGCGCCTCGGCGGCGCCGGCGGCGTCCAGCATATCGTAGAGCGCTTTCAGCTCTTGCAGCGCCTCGGCTGTCTGATCGTCTACCGACAATGCCTGCGCGTCGGGGAACACATCGGCAAACGGGCCCGCCAGCGTTGTCATCTGCAGGATACGCGCGGCGTAATCGGGCGCAATCTGCTGCTCACGCAGATAGGCTTCCAGCTCGTGTGCGTTTTTACGGCGGATGAGCGACAGAGCCTGTTCCTGCTGCGCGGGGGTGAGGCCGGCGCTGGATAAGAGCGCGGTGGTGAAGCCCATATGGCTGATATCCAGCACATAGGGGAGACCGATTAACTTAAGGCTTTCCACGGCCAGCCGCACGACCTCGGACACCACATAAGCGTCGGTGTCGCCCATGGCTTCAATGCCCATTTGCTCCACTTCCGTTACCTCGCGGTTGACCGCGGAATAGCTGTAGACGCTTTCCTGATAATATACGCGCTCAATGCCCTCGCGCTCCTTGCGCGCGTGCTTGACGATAGACAGCGTTACATCGGGCTTTAGTGCCATCAGCTTGCCGTCGGGATTGGTGAAGGTAAGCACATTTTCACTTTTCAGAAAGCTTTTGTTTTCCAGATACAGGCCGTATTCTTCAAACCGGCGCATGGTAAAGCGCGTATACCCCAAACTTTCGTACAGGCTGCGAAGCCGGATCAGCAGCTGGTTGCGCTTGGTTTCTGTGGGGGCCATGGTTTCCTCCGTTCGGTTGGTTTATTACGGTACAGCAACAAGAGTACTGTACCATGCTTGAACACTTTAGTCAAGTAACGTGATAACGTGGTACCGTAGAAAAACATCACACATTTTTGTGCAGTTTTCAGTCGGACGTAAGCAGATCGTTGCGCTCATAGAGATATACCGCGTCATACCAATAGCCGTCGGGTGCCGGCTCGCTGGCGACCAGCGTATATTGATCGGTGATCGTATCGGGCTGGCGGCCGCGCGTGACTACAAAATCGGTAACGCCTTCGGCAATATAGCGGTCCTGCTCCTCCAGCATTTCCGCAAGCGGCACATTGGTATAATGAAAATATTTTACGCTGGGGGTTACGTTGGCAGCTGTGTAAAAGCCGGAATCCATAAAGAAATAATTCAGCAGCGTGGCGTCCGGAACCTGATTGATAACGGCGGCAAAGCGGTATTGCATGGTGTTTTCTTTGGGCCTGAGCAGATCATGGGTGTTCGGGCTTAGGGCAAAGCAGGCAAACAGGGACACGATGCAAAGCACCATGGCAAGGAGGCCGCGAAGCACCTTGCGGTTTCCGGGCACATGGTCCAGCAGCAGGCATACCGGCAGCAGGATAAACGCGGCAAACGCGGCGAAGATGAACCCGTAATACACATAGGGCTTTCCGCCGATAAACACGCCAAGTCCCAGAAAGAGCATCAGGCTCCAGATCCAGATCTTTTCGGCGGCGGAATACCGGCGGCTGACAGTGAACCAGATGACGCCCGCCGCCATGGGCAGCGTATAGGCGGGATTGCGGATAAACCAGTCCCACGCCACATGCAGCATGACCTTAAATCGCTGCAGAAGCGTTAACGTTTCGGTTTGAGAATATAGGAAGAGATTATCGTACAGATATACCGTAAACCAATCGCCGATCGCACCGTTGACGCCAAAATAGACAATCCACGGCAGCGTGGCAATGACTATACCGCACAGGAACCAGCCGATACTTGCAAACGCGTAGCGTACCTTGTGGCGCGATAAATGATAGAAGAACAATCCGGCGATCCACGGCACAAAGAACCCCAGCAGCGTAAACTTGATCCACAGCACAAAGCCGCAAAGCAAACCGCTGATCAGCAAGGTTTTGGCGGGCATGCGGTCGGGCGCCTGTTGTCTGATCCAGCGCAGCAGAAAATACAGCGGCCAGGCGAGCATCGGCAGGCAGAGCTCCTCCGCGCTGTCACCCGCGGAAAAGCTGAGGGACGACAGCGTAAGCGCGGCGGCTACCGGCAGCAAAATCCACGCGGAGCGCTTTATCCCGTTTAGAGACAGCGTTTTGTATGCGGCCAGCAGGAACAGGGCTACGGCGAAAATTTCCATTAAAAATACGCCCAGAAAACTGTTGGAGGAAATCAGCGCGCACAGGGCATGCAGCGCGTAAAGCATCGGTCCCTTGTGCTCAAACAGATCGCGGTACATTATCATGCCGCTGAGCATGCCTTTGCCGCACGAAAAATATGCGTTGGCATCCGTCCAATCGTTAAGGGGATACAAAGGAGAGGACTTCGAGCATATGGCAAGGCAGGCTGCCGCGATCAGCAGACAATACATAAAAATCCGGAGATCCCGCTTCAGGTGGGTCATCCCATCGCCCCGTTTCAGATAATACAGCCATATCGTAGCATAATCGGACAAGCGGAACAAGCGTCGAATTTCGTATTCTTCCTGTTTTATGGTAGGCGTTTTTCCATACATCTGTTATAATACAATTTATGTTGTGATTATGCAAAGGAGGATCCTCGATATGCGCGACGAAACCAAGTGCCTGCATAGCGGCTATACACCCAAGAATACGGAACCGCGCGTTATGCCGATTGTGCAAAGCACGACCTATGTATACGATTCCACCGACGCTGTAGGCGCGGTGTTTGATGAACCGACAAAGAGCCTGATTTATTCACGGTTCGCCAATCCCACAGTGATGGCGGTGGAGCAGAAGATAGCCGAGCTGGAAGGCGGCGTGGGCGCGATGTGCACCACCTCGGGGCAGGCGGCCAATCTGCTGGCGATTTTGAACCTCTGCGCCGCGGGCGATAGCTTTATCGCGACTACCCAGATTTACGGCGGCACGGTAAACCTGTTTGCCTTCACGCTCAAGCGGCTGGGTATCGAGTGCATCTTTGTGCCGGGCAATGCCACCGCCCAAGAGCTGGATGCCGCGTTCAAACCCAATACCAAGCTGGTGTTTGGCGAAACGCTTGCCAATCCGGCGCTGACGGTGCTGGATATCGAGCTGTTTGCCAGGGCGGCGCACGCGCATCACGTACCGCTGATTGTCGATAATACCTTTGCCACGCCCATCCTCTGCAAGCCGTTTGCATTCGGCGCGGATATCGTGACCCATTCCACCACCAAGTATATGGATGGCCATGCCGTGCAGGGCGGCGGTGTAATTGTGGACTCGGGTAATTTTGACTGGACAGGCGGCAATTTCCCCGAGATGACCGAGCCCGACGAATCCTACCATGGCATCACCTACGTGGATACCTACGGCAAGGCCGCTTACATCGTCAAAGCGCGCATGCAGCTGATGCGCGATTTCGGCGCGTATCCGGCGGCGCACTCCGCGTTTTTACTGAACCTTGGGCTGGAAACGCTGGCCATCCGCATGGACCGCTACTGTGAAAACGCTACGAAGGTCGTCAAATACCTGCAGGCAAGCGATAAGATCGAGTCCATCAGCTACCCGGGGCTGGAAAGCGATCCCTCCTATACGCTGGCACAGAAATACTTAAAAGGCCCCAGCGGCGTAATCTCGATGGTGATGAAGGGCGGCAAGGCCGGCGCCGTGCGCTTTATGGATTCCCTGAAGATGGCCTCCAACGAGGTGCACGTATGCGACATCCGCACCTGCGTGCTGCATCCCGCCAGCGAAACCCACCGCCAGCTGACCGACGAGCAGCTGGTAGCCTGCGGCATCAATCCCGGCATGGTGCGCCTGTCGGTAGGCCTGGAAAATATCGAGGATATATTGGAAGATTTGGAGCAGGCGCTGGCCAACGTGTAACGCAGCGCAGCGGCAAGCTCCGTATTATCGCCCCCGAAAGGGGGCTTTTCGTTTACGCAAACAGCGGTTCGATATGCTCTTTAATAAGCCCGATTCTGTCCTTTGCGCGCGGCTTGAAAAGGCCGGTCATAGCGACAACGATGTCCTTTGCTGGATTGACATAGAGCGTATTGCCGCCGTCGCCGAGCGCGGCAAAGCTGTGCTCTTGCGGATCGAGAATCCACCACAGATAGCCGTAGGGCCGGTTATCCCAATAGCTGTGGGGCGTTGTGCTTTCCTTAATCCACCTGTCCGATACGATCTGCTGGTTGCCCCATACGCCGTGGTTAAGGAGCAGGCGGCCGATCTTCGCCATATCGTGCGGCGTCAGGAACAATCCCCAGCCCGCCGTGTTGATTCCCTGCGGATCGGCAACCCAGCCGCTGGTGCTGCCTCCCGTCATGATGGCGATCTGCTCTTCCTTGCTGTGAAACACAATATTGCTCGCAACGGTGATATGCAGAGGCTTAAAAAGATTTTCCACGGCAAAATCGAGTGCAGAGCGGCCGGTCGCCTTTGTGAGAATGCCGGACAGGATATCCGGCCCGATCAGGGGCGCATACCGAAACGGGCCGATCTCTCCCTTGCCGCCCAGCAGATCAAGCGACGCCTTAACCCAGCTATCGCTGCTGAAATACTTTGTGTAGGGGGCCGATTTATACTTGTAGGGAGCGGTCATCGTGAGCATATCGCGCAGGGTAACGCGCTGTATCGTTTTCTCGCCCCGCTTGATGGTGTAATCCGGAAAAAACGCCAGCACCTTCCGATCGACACTGCCGATGCGGCCTTGATCCATGGCAATACCGATTAACAGGGAAATGATACTTTTGGTGACCGAGAACACGTGCGCGGGCTGATCGGCGGCAAAGCCGTTGCAATAGGTTTCGTATACGGTTTCGCCGCCTTTTTGCACAATGATGCCCGCAGTGTTGCCGTAATCGCTGCGGATACACTCCCCGAGCGCGTTGATTCCATGCTGTTTCATACCGTAAGCTCCTCTGTTGATTTCAGAACGTTCTGAATTGAGCATAAATCCATTAAAAATTGATTGCAAGCCCTATTTAAAAATGAAGATCCATGTTTTTACAAGTTTCATACATCCCAGCCCTCCCATTTTGAAAAACGTTTGACAATCCCCGCAACCGGTGATACTATGTTACAGTTGCCCTTTGTGTGCATATGTTGTAAGGCAACACAGCGGAATTCCGCCGCAAACGGCTGATATTACGCCACTTTCAACATCCTTTGGGGAGTGAACCTGCCATGGACGAAATGCTTCGCAATCCGGCCAAACGCGTAGTCGGCACCAAGCAGGTACTGCGCGCTGTAAAAAGCGGCAAAGCGGCAAAAGTCTATCTGTGCAAGGATGCCGATGAATTCATTTATCGGCAGGTGGAATCGGCCTGCGAAGAGCACAGCGTGCCCATCGTGGCGGCGGAAAGCATGGAAACGCTCGGCAAGCTGTGCCTCATCGGCGTGAAAACAGCGGCTGCGGCAATCCTCAAATAATCCGCACAGCCAACCGTCATATCGCTCCCGGGGTTGAGGAGCTTTATGGATAAATTACTCGGAGGTGTTATCTTTGCCCACGATCAATCAATTGGTTCGCAAGGGGCGCAAGAAAATGGTGGAGAAATCCATGTCTCCTATCCTGCAGAGCTGCCCGCAAAAACGCGGCGTATGCCTCAGCGTGAAGACACGGACGCCTAAGAAGCCGAATTCCGCCCTGCGTAAGATTGCACGTATTCGTTTGACTAATCAAATCGAAGGTACGTGCTATATCCCCGGCATCGGCCACAATCTGCAGGAGCATAGCGTGGTGCTGATCCGCGGCGGACGTGTGCGCGATCTTCCCGGCGTGCGCTACCACATCATCCGCGGCGCGCTGGATACCGCCGGCGTAGCCAATCGCAAGCAAGGTCGTTCTCTGTACGGCGCCAAGAAGAAGTAATTACTCTCTTCTTCAAGCCTTTGCGCTCTTCATGCAGGAGCCATTTCTCAGCGGGCGCAGGCGTTTGCCTTTCGTTGCAAATCAAGGGCAAACATACCGCGTGGCTTCCGGCTCGCCGGAGCGGCTGATGCTGACAGCCGTCAGAAATCCCGTGTAAAGCGCGTATGCCAACGGAATGTACCTAACATGTTTATGAGGAGGAAATCATATGCCCCGTCGTGGTTTTATACCCAAGCGCGAGGTGCTGCCCGATCCCGTATACGGGACCACGGTTGTCACCAAGCTGATTAACCAGATTATGCTCGATGGCAAGCGCGGCACCGCGCAGCGCATCTGCTACAGCGCGTTCTCCGCCATCGCGGAGAAAACCGGCAAGGACGCCAACGACGTATTTGCCGCCGCACTGGCAAACGTATCCCCGCAGCTGGAGGTCAAGGCCCGCCGTGTGGGCGGCGCCACCTATCAGGTGCCTATCGAAATCCGCAATGAGCGCCGCCAAACGCTGGCGCTGCGCTGGATTATCGATTTCAGCCGTAAACGCGGCGAAAAGACCATGGCCGATCGCCTGGCCGGCGAGCTGATGGACGCTGCCAACAACACCGGCAACGCCGTCAAACGTAAAGAAGAAATGCACCGTATGGCCGAAGCCAACAAGGCGTTCGCCCACTATCGGTGGTAAACCCCCGCACAGCTTTTATAAGCGCATACGAAAGGAGACCCATCACCTATGCACAGAAGTCATCCGCTCGATAAGGTG
>DAOPIR010000115.1:0-9304 GCA_035399245.1 Candidatus Limiplasma sp. | reverse complement strand
AATGGCTGGGGAACTAGGATTCGAACCTAGACAATACGAGTCAGAGTCGTAGGTGCTACCATTACACAATTCCCCAAAATTTTGTGCTTGTTTATTATACGAGCCATCCGCTGGGATGTCAAGCATATGCGGCAACATTCGGCAAATAAACGGATCCTTTCGCAAAACAGCCGGCGGATTGGCCTGCAGCCGCCATTTTGCTGCCCTGTTCCCGCTGTGGCAGTCAGCATTTATACAGCAGAAATACTCCGGACAAAGGTATACTTTACCAGTTTTTTGTGGTATTTTAAAATGTCATTGTTTTTACAATTCCGGATCGTTTACACGGACTGACAGGCGGAAAAGCCTTTTCTTTTTCCGCTATAAACGCAGGAGGATTACCCATGAACAAAACCGACTTTTTCAAAACATTCCTTGTTCTGCTCGCCGTATGTATGCTGGCCGTCGTCATCCCTTTCCAAGCTTGCCTGGCAAGCGACGACATCCAAACCTACACCATCACCGCGCCGATCCTGACGGATGACGACGATATGGAGGAGCTGAAATCAAACGGAAGCCTTCACTTTGAAAGCACGCATCTGGAGCTGGGGTGCGAGCACCCCGGCAACGCAGATGATAACGATGCGCAGCTGGTGTACCTCCGGTTTGACAACCTGCAGGTACCTGCCGGCGCGCAGATTATAAACGCCTATATCCAGTTTACAGTCTATGGTTCCAACTCGTCTCCCGATCCGTTCAGCCTGACCATCGCGGCCGAGGACAGCGCAAACGCTGCGCCAATGCCCGAGGAAACGGAGGATAACACCGCCTATGCCATCTCCTCGCGTCTGACCATCGGTGCCATCCTGTGGCAGTCAAACGACGAAAATCCGCTGCGCTGGCACACCGAAAACCGCGCCGGCGAGGATCAGCAAACGCCGGATCTGTCGGTCCTGGTCCAGCAGATCATCGATAAGCCCGACTGGCAATACGGCAACGCGATCTCCTTTATCATTCAGGGCGATGGCAGCCGTGTGGCCTACAGCCATAACAAGAGCGCGGACAAAGCGCCCATGCTGTGCGTTACCTATTCCACGCCCGTTCTGCTGCAGTCCGCACCGGAAGGGCTGACCGCAACTACGCCTACGAGCACTGACGACTATGACGGCAGCATCGTCGGCACGACCCCTGATATGGAGTACATGGTCACAGGCAGCGATACCTGGCAGCCCTGCAAGGACGGCGCTGTAACCGGCCTGCACGCGGGTGAATATCTGGTGCGCTATGCCCAAAAACCCGGTTATGCGGCCAGCGAGCCTGCCACGGTATCGGTGCTTGAGTATGTGCTGGACGTCACCTTGCAGCCGGGCGCCAATGAGACCGAAATGAATTTCAACTGGTACTGCAAGCACCGCAGCGAAAATCAGACCATTTTACAGGTCGCGCCCAAAGCCGATATGACGGGCGATGCCTTCCCGGCAGACACGGCGCAGACGTTCTACGGCGAGCACTGCAATTCCAGCGGTTATATGGCAAATTGGGCCACGGCCACCGGCCTGCAGCCGGATACCGAGTATGTATACCGCTTTTCCACCGGTTACAGCTACAGCCAGGTTTATCATTTTTCCACGCGCCACACCGACACGTACAATTTTATCTTCGTCGGCGATCCGCAGATCGGCAGCAGCGGGGCGCGCAATCGTGATTCCCGTGGTTGGAACGCAACGCTGGAAATGGCGCTTTCCACCTTCCCCGACACCAGTTTCATCCTTTGTGCCGGAGACCAGGTGGAATCGGAATACAAAGAAGAGCAGTACGAAAGCTTTTTTGCGCCGGAAATCCTGACATCCGTCCCCTATGCGCCTACGATCGGCAATCACGATGTGTGGTACTCGTACGCCGACCATTTCAACACGCCCAACGAATCCGAAACCTATGGCAAGTCCATGGCAGGCAACGATTACTGGTTCACCTATGGCAAAACCCTGTTTATCGATCTCAATACAAACGCCTTTGACATCGAGGATCACGACGCCTTTATCGGCGAAGCTATCGCCGCCGCGGGCGACGATATCATCTGGAAAATCCTCGTGTTTCACCACTCGGTTTACAGCTCGGGCTCGCACTCCCAGGAGCCCATCATCCTCAGCTGGCGAAAATACCTGGTGCCCATGATCGATAAATATGATATCGATGTCGCGCTGTCCGGCCATGACCACTGCTATACACGCACCTACCAAATGCTTGGCGGCGTGGCGCAGACCGGTGATGAGACCACGGTTATCAATCCCATCGGCACAGTGTACGTCACCATGGCCACCTCCAGCGGCAGCCAGTTTTACGATCTGCATAAGGGCGATATGGACTATTGCGCGGTGCGTTGGCAGGAATATGAAGCGATTTACGCAAACGTTGAGGTTACCGATACGTCTTTTTCCATCACCGTTTATAAATCCGCCGATAACACGATTATCGACCAATACACGATCATCAAGGATGACACGCTGGTTCCTGTCAACAATGTTTTATAGTGCATCGTCTCCCTGTTGATTTTTAAGTACCCGCATGGAATGCTCCACTGCGATACCGGCTTTTCACCGTTTGCCAAACGGCAAAAGATAAGGCCATAATGGGAGGAAAAACAATGTTCGAAAAAAGAGAATTCCCCATATTGGAATTTGATCCAAATCAAAAGGCAAAAATCGAACCGGCAGCATTAATCACGAAAGCCGAGGTTCCGGAGTACTGTGTTATCACCTTTTTCAGCGATGTGATTGATAAAATGCTGCAGTCCGGCAAGCTGGAACAGATTTCTATGTTTTATTGCGCCACGGTAAATCTTCCGATCTATCAAACGAACTATAACGGAACTCCTGTTGGAATTGTGCAGGGTTTCTTAGGTGCCGCCGGTTCAGCAGGATTATTGGAAGAGCTGATTGCCATGGGCTTTAAAAAGTTCATTGTTTGCGGCGGCGCCGGTGTTTTGCAAAAAGGTATTCAGGTCGGCCATCTGGTTGTTCCGTATGCCGCCGTCAGGGACGAGGGCGTGTCCTACCACTATGCGGAGCCATCCAGAGAAATCGAGTGCATTCAACACGTTTTGGATCGTATGGAACAAGCGCTGCAAAACGAGCATATTCCTTATATCAAGGCGAAAACGTGGACGACCGACGCCTTCTACAGAGAAACGGAAGATAAGGTTGCCCTCCGCGTTTCGGAGGGATGCGTTACTGTGGAAATGGAAGCCGCCGCCTTTTTTGCGGTGTCCAAATTCCGCAATGTACTATTGGGGCAAATCTTATACGGCGGGGATGATCTAAGCGGGGTAGAATGGGATTCGCGCCAATGGGTCAGCAGAGATGAAATACGAAACGATCTGGTTGATCTGTCCTGCAAAATCTGCTTGCAGCTATAGAGGACAGTTTCGTGAATAAACAGCCGCGAACGGTTCTTCGTTCGCGGCTCAGGCCGTTGGCAAACTATGTTTGACAGTGGGATGACAGCTTGGTCCAAAGGTTCTGGTTTTGCAAAGCCAAGCGTGGCTCGGGTTGAGCGTACACTGGCGTACGTGATGCCCGCGCCTTCGCGCAGGCGACAAAGAAGACAGGGCTTTTGGGGCAAGCTGAACCGCGAACGAGGAAGCGTTCGCGGTTTATTGCAGCCAATATTATGATTATCCCCGTGAAAAGGATACTATTTCCCTTCCACCAAATGGCAGGCGACGAAATGATCGGGAAACACCTCGCGCAGCACCGGTTCTTCGCGCCGGCAGATGTCGCACGCCAGCGGACAGCGCGAGGAAAACGCACAGCCCTTGGGCCGGTTGATCGGGCTTGGTACATCGCCGGTTAATATTTGCCGCTTTTTGTTCATTTCCAGCTCGGGATCGGGGATGGGCACGGCGGAAAGCAGCGCCCTGGAATACGGATGCAGCGTATTGGCGTA
This sequence comes from Candidatus Limiplasma sp., assembly GCA_035399245.1. Classification (GTDB taxonomy): domain Bacteria; phylum Bacillota; class Clostridia; order Christensenellales; family Aristaeellaceae; genus CAXXOK01. The sequence continues at coordinate 5,380 of DAOPIR010000115.1, read as the reverse complement.
AAGGTTGTCGCTCGACGCCAGCTCCACTACCGAGCCAAGATACATCACCGCAATGCGGTCCGAGATGTACTTTACAATATTCAAATCATGCGCGATAAACAGGTAGGTCAAGTTCATCTGCTCCTGCAGCTTATGCAGCAGGTTGATGATCTGCGCCTGAATGGACACATCCAGTGCGCTGATAGGCTCGTCGCAAACGATAAACTCCGGCTCGATCGCGAGCGAACGCGCAATACCGATGCGCTGGCGCTGGCCGCCCGAAAACTCGTGCGGGAAGCGGTTGCCGTGCTCACGGTTGAGCCCGACAATATCCAAAAGCTCTTCCATGCGCTCTTTCCTGCGCTTGGCGTCGTACATGCCGTGGATGACCATGCCTTCCTGGATGATGGATCCGACAGTCATGCGCGGATCCAGTGACGCATACGGATCCTGAAATACGATCTGCGCTTTTTTCGTGAAGTTAAAGCGTTCCTTTTTGCTGCTCAGGTCCATCTCCTGATTATTATAGATCAGCTTGCCCTTGGTGGGGCGGTAAATGCCGATCATGGTGCGGCCGAGCGTAGATTTTCCGCAGCCGGATTCTCCCACCAGGCCCAGCGTTTCTCCGCGCCGGATTTCCAGCGTTACATTCTCAACAGCGCGCAGCATTCTGCCGCCGCTGACTTTAAAATACTTACTCAGATTTTCTGTCTTTACGAGTATGTCACTCATTGTGATCGCCTCTTTCCGCAGCACTTGGACAATCAGGGTGCAGCAGCCAGCATTTGGCCACATGTCCCTTCCCTTCCAGCTCGAATTCCGGCGGGTCTTCTTCTTTGCAAATCTGCATGCAATGCTTACAGCGTGCGGCAAACCCGCAGCCAACAGGCGGCGAAAGCAAATCCGGCGGCGTACCGGGAATCGAGATTAAATCGGTTTTCTTCGTCGCGTCGGCAGACGGCAGGGAGCGCATGAGCGCGTTTGTATACGGGTGGCGATGGTGGTAGAAGATCTGATCGATTGTGCCCGTTTCCACAATTTTCCCCGCATACATAACCGCCACACGGTCAGCAATCCCGGCCACCACGCCAAGATCGTGCGTGATGAGGATAATCGCGGTTTTTTCCTTTGTCTGAATCTCCTTGAGCAGATCCATGATCTGTGCCTGAATGGTCACGTCCAGCGCTGTTGTGGGTTCGTCGGCGATCAACAGCATCGGGTCGCACGACAGGGCCATTGCGATCATGGCACGCTGGCGCATACCGCCCGAAAACTCGTGCGGATACTGCTTGGAGCGCTCCAGCGGATTTGGAATATTCACTTGCTCCAGGCACTTAATGGCCTGGTCGCGTGCCTCAGCGGACGAAAGATGGTTGTGCAGCTTAATGGCTTCCACGATTTGCTTGCCGACCTGCTTGGTCGGGTTCATACAAGTCATCGGATCCTGAAAAATCATGGATACCGTACGGCCGCGGATTTTGCGCATTTCGTTATCCGACGCCTTTACGATGTCATGTCCGTCCAGTGTGATATTCCCGCTGACGATGCGCGCCGGCGGCATGGGGTTCAGCTTCATAATCGTTTGCGCCGTTACAGATTTGCCGCAGCCGGATTCACCTACGATGGCGAGCACTTCGCCCTCTTCCACATACAGCGAAACACCGCGCACGGCCTGCACTTCGCCTGCGTAGGTGTCAAACGACACCCGCAGATTTTCCATATCGAGTATTCTTTTTCCCATGAGGGCCTACCTCCGTAATCTGGGATCAAATGCATCACGCAAACCGTCGCCGAACAGGTTGAACGCAAGCATGGTTAAACTGATGCAAATGGCGGGGATAATCAGCTGATACGGATACAGCCGGAAGTTTTCGATCCCCGCCTGCGCAAGCGAGCCCCACGAGCACATGGGCAGCTGAATACCAAGTCCCAAATAACTCAAGTATGCCTCGGTAAAGATAACAGCCGGGATAGAAAGTGTGGTTCGCACGATAACAACAGACAGCGTGTTGGGCAGCAAATGGCGCGCGATTATGCGAACCGGCGACGCGCCCAGCGCTTCGGCAGCAACTACAAACTCCTGCCGTTTCAGGGCAACCACCTGTCCGCGCACAAGGCGCGCCATCGGTATCCATCCAACCAATGAATAAGCGACGATAATCGTCAGCATGCCGGGCGGCATGATCATCATCAGCAGAATTACGATAATCAGATAGGGAATGCCGTTGATAATCTCCAGGATACGCATCATCACAATATCCGTCGTACCGCCGAAGTAGCCCGAAACGCCGCCGTAGATGACGCCGATAATCAGGTCGATAATGGCGCATACGATCGCGATGGTCAGCGATACGCGGCCGCCCATCCATATCCGGGTAAATAAATCGCGGCCCAGCTTATCCGTGCCGAAATAGTGGATGGCCCCAACGGTGCCCTCCACCGTATCCACCGTGCCCATCGCCGAGTTTGTGTGCGCGTAATGCTGCTCGCGATAGTCAAACGGACTGAAAATCGGCGCGAAGATACTAAACAGCGCTAAAATCAAAATCACAAACATGCATACGACGGCAACCTTGTTACGCATCAGGCGCCGCATAGCATCCTGCATATAGGTTAAGCTATAGCTTGAAATTGCTTCCCGTTCATGCGCGCTTTCACCGATATGTGTAAAGCGCTTTTTCTCGATTGCTTGCATGTGCCTACCCCTCCAGCTTAATTCTCGGGTCAATAAACCCATACAACAGGTCAACGATCAGGGTACACACAATTAACAGCCCGCCATAAAAAACGGTCGTTCCAGAAATCATGGTATAGTCAAGATCCTTGATACTGGTAACGAAGTATTTCCCTAATCCGGGGATATTAAATATGCTTTCAATAACAAAGGTGCCTGTCAGCACGGCTGCCACAATGGGGCCCATAATGGTCACAACAGGCATAATGGAATTGCGCATGGCATGCCGCCATAATATTCTGCGTTCGGACAGCCCTTTGGCGCGCGCGGTGCGGATATAGTCCTGCCCCAGCACATCCAGCATACTGGTGCGCATCAGGCGCGAAACCGTTGCCAGGGAGCCAAGCCCCAGGGCAAACGCCGGTAAAATGGTTTGTTTCAGCGTGCCCCAGCCCTGTATGGGAAACCAGTTCAGCCCGAACACCTTGCGCAGCTGCAATGCCAGAAAATATTGCAGCAGCGCGCCCATAATAAAGCTTGGCACCGAGACGCCGATCATTGCGATAATCATGGAAAACGTATCGGCAAATTTTCCGCGTTTCACTGCCGCCACTGCGCCCAGCAGCACGCCGATAATGACGGCAAACAAAATCGCCCGGCTACCTAAATCAGCAGACACTAAAAATGCACTGGAGATTATTTCGGTCACCGGACGGTTATACGTAATCGAGATACCAAGATCACCGCGCAGACAGTTGCCAAAGTAGATAAAAAACTGCACGATCACGGGTTTATCCAGCCCGTACTTAATGCGCATGTTATCCATTGCAGTTTGGGAAACTGTCTTTTCACCAATGAACGGGTCGCCCGGAAGCAGGCGCATCATGAAAAAAGTAAGCAAAATAAGTGCAAACAACGTAAGCACCGCATAAGCAAGGCGTTTGATGGTGTAGCGGACCAAAGATGGTTCCTCCTTGTATGATGGGCATTACGGCTTAGGCTTTGTAAAAGCCCATACCGTAATGCCCATCAGGCGTTTAGACGATACTATCTTGAGGATTTAACATCCCGTATATAGCAAGCGTTTGGTTAGTCGGCCAGTCTGGTGTAGAACAGGTTGTAGCCCTGGAACGGCATACGCACATAGCCGCTGACCAGCTTCTCGCTGACGACATAGTCTTCTGCACGCCAGTAGATCGGAATGATCGGCATATCGTCGGCCAACAGCATTTCCATCTGGACAAACAGCTGTTCACGCGCTACCAGATCGGTTTCCAGCTTGGCCTGCTCGATCAGGGAGTCGTACTCCGCGCTGGAATAGCCGGTGTGGTTGTTGCCGCCGCCGGTTACCCACAGGTCGAGGTCGGTCATCGGGTCGTTGTAGTCCGGGCCCCAGCCGGTGAAGAACAGGTCATAATCCAAGGCATTGCGGCGTGCACGCGCTTCGGTGATGGTCACCACTTCGATGCCCACATCCAAGCCGAGGTTGACACGCAGCTGCTCCTGGAACAACTGGCTGGTCGCTTCGTTTACGGTGCTTTCGGAGGTCATCAGCACAATATTGATCTCGGACACATCGCTGTAGCCAAGCTCTTCAAGCGCTGCTGCCAGATAGGTCTTTGCAAGGTCGGGATCCGCAACCGGATTGTACAGCGGAACGCCGCCGTTGGCCGCGATAACAGCTTCCGCGAAGGTCGCCGTATTCACGCCGGTAACGCCGAGGGTAAAGCAGTCGGCAGGCACGGAGTTGTCCTTACGGATCGTGTCCACATACTGGGTGCGATCCAGCGCCGCGCTGATTGCCTTGCGCAGGCTCTTGCTGCGGAGATCGGAGGTTTCCGTGTTGTTGACGGTGAAGTAGAAGCTATAGCCGCCGACATAGGAGCTGACCGTGAAGCCTTCCGATTCGAAAATCGTGCGCTGCTCGCCGGTGGAAAGGTCCATGATGTCCAGCTCGCCGCCCATGAAGGCGTTCAGCTTCGCATTGGAATCCGTGTACTTCACCCAGTTGATGCCGGAGATGGTTACGTTGTCCGCATCATACCAGTAGGGGTTCTTAACCATGACGATCTTGTTCTCAAGTACCCACTCCGTCATGTAGAAGCCGCCGGTGTAGAGCAGCGTCTCGGGAGAGGTGCCGTAGTTTGCCGCGCCGACTTCGGTGTAGAAGGGCTCGTAAACAGGGGCAAACACTTCGAATTTGATCTGCTGGAGGAAATACGGAAGCACGTTTTCAAGCGTCAGCTCGAGCGTATAGTCGTCCAACGCCTTGATGCCGACTTCGTCCCACGTTACCTCTACGTCGCTCTCGCCGGACATATAGGCATAGTAGGCATCCGCATTCTTGAAGATAGAGGCCATATAATAGTATTCAGCCGCAACTTCAGGATCGAGCAGCTGTTTGAAGCCAAACTCGAAGTCGTAGGCCGTAACGTCCGCAACGGCTTCGCCGGCGGAATTGACCCACTTCATACCTTCGCGGATTTTGAAGGTCCACGTCAGGCTGTCGTCACTGGTCGTCCAGCTTTCAGCGGCGCCGGGGATAATATTGTTGTCCGCATCCAGTTTCACCAGCGAGTCCCAAAGGTGACGCGCCATGGAAAGCTCGGTATTATAGGTCATGAGGATCGGGTTGAGTTTAGACATCGTGGAGCACTCAACCGTGATGGTGTTTGCCTCGCTCGTGCCGGGATACATTCCCACGCCGAGGTTGGGGTTGTCCGTTGC
>DAOPIR010000114.1:0-9556 GCA_035399245.1 Candidatus Limiplasma sp. | reverse complement strand
GTTTCAGATAATGCGGCACGGGATAGGAGCCCATGGCGCTGGAAAACACCAGCAGCACGGTGCTGAGGATGGCCGGCTTGACCATCGGCAACGTGACGCGGGCAAAGATTTTATACCGTGGGGTGTTTAAAATGGCGGCGGCTTCCTCCAGGTTTGCGTCCATATTGCGGAAAATGCCGCCGATGAGAATATAGGCAAACGGGGCGTAATGCAGGCCCAGCACGACTACGCTTGGAAACAGGCCGATGCACCACCACTCCGGCATTTGTATGTTGAACAGCGCAGCCAGCAGCCCGTCCGAGGTACCCGTAACCGCGCTGCTGGAAAACACGTTTTGCCACACGACGGCCAGCGTCCACTGTGGCATGATATAAGGAAATATGAAAATCGAGCTTAAATAGCTGCGGCCGGCAAGGTTGGTGCGTGTGACCAGATAGGCAAATATGCCGCCGTACAGGATAGCAAACACGCAGGAGAAAACCGAAAGCAGGATGGAATTAAGCAGCGGCGTCCACAGGTTGATCTGGCTCATACGCCCAAAGAACAGATCCTGCCAGTTGTACAGGGTATAGCCTTCCGTAAGCCCGGTATAATGGGCGTCTACCGAGCCCAGATGCACGGAAACCGTATCCACAAAGATAGAGACCATCGGCGCGACCGTGGATACGGTGAGGATGATCCCCAGCAGCAGCAAAATGGCATTCTGCGGCTTGGTAATGAAGGTTTTGATACGGTTGAGCAGGATATGAACCCGGGTCGGCCGATGGCGTATCGAGTATTCCATCTTTCCTCCTTGCCACCGTGCGGGAAGCGCTTACGCGCCTCCCGCACGGTAATGAAAGTAGGTCGGTTGTTTACTTGTTGCTGACGATCATGTCGATCCAGTCGCCCAGGTCGAAGGATACCTGCGCGCAGTAAGCGGGATCTTCCACTACCAGCTCGCCGCCGTCGGCAGCGGTCCACCAGGTGAAGCCGCGGTCGTTCTTGGCGGGATAGGTATCAACGCCGTCCACATAGCCGTCTTTGGAGTGATCCTGGTTGCAGGCGGGGTTGGCGCTGTAACCGCCCATGTCCTTGCCCCACGCGGCGAAGCCATCCTGCGTGGTGGTCATGTAAGCGATAAAGGCGCATGCCGTCCACGGCAGAGGCGAGGTCTTGACTACCTGCAGATAGTGCCGGTACGCATAGCCACCGATGCCCACATAGTTGTCCTGATAGGCGGCGATGGTGATGTTGTTGACCGATACGTCGGAGGACTCTTCCACCGAGCGCAGCTTGGAGTACACCAGCAAGCCCGTCTGCCCGGCGGCGGAGGTCGTCACCAGCGTGTTGCAGATGGGACCGTCGTCGGTCTGCTCGTTGTAGGCGAGGCACCACAGCTTGATGTACGCAAGGCCGTACTTCGCGTTTTCGGCGGTGAGGCCCAGCGTTTCACAGTCGGGCGCCACTTCGTCGATCGTGGTCTGGAAATATGCCTGCTCCTCTGCGGGCAGCGCGTCAAACGCGGCCTTGAGGTAATCGGCATAGGTGTCCTTGGTGAGCATATACAGGAAGTTCTTGCCGACCAGCTCGGAGTTGACACCCATGAACAGCGGTGCCTGGCCTTCGGCCACAAAATCCCAGCAGTTGTCGTACACCGCGTCGGTGAGGTTGTTGAACATGAACACCTTGTTAAGCGTTTGCAGCGTCAGCGGATAGCCCGCGTCTTCCACATCCACGCCCTCGCTCTGGGCCCACTCCAGCGGAATGAAGTTGAGCAGGTTGCCGGTATCCAGCATCTTGGACTGGATCTGGTTGCCGTCCTGGATAAGCGTCATGGAATAAATATGCTTGGCGCTCTTGATATCGGCGTTCAGGATGGTGAAGATGGAGTTGTTTTTCGGCTGGGACCACTCGATGGATCCGGTATAGGAGGGATCGATCGTCTGGAGCATGGCCACGAAGCTCGCGCCTGCGGTCTTGCCGCGGCTGGAATTGCCGATGCCGTAGAGCACTTGGCCGTTTGATTCCTCAATGGCCTTTTGGTACAGCTCCGCATTGGTCATGGTCTGCGCCTGTGCGATTACCTCTTCCACGCTGAGCGTCTCCTCGGCAAAGCCGAGCGTTGTCAGGGTCATGAGCATGGTAACCGTCAGCACAAATGCGATGATTTTTTTCATAACAGGGTCTCCTTTCAGTTTTCATGGCATCCTGCCATATCTATGTTTATTGTAAAAAATCGCCGTGAAAAAAAGAACAGGAGAAACCTGCTATTTCTCCTGTAATTCTGCGCTATTTGTGTTTTATGGTATCAATCGTGCCAATTCTACCGTTTATGCCGGGTCTGCATCGCCGGTGTCCACACACCGCTCCTGATATTCCGAAGGCGAAAGGCCCGTCAGTTTTTTAAAGATGCTGCTGAAATAATTCACGTCGCGGTACCCTACCTTTTCGGCGACCTCATAAACCTTCAGACGGCAGTCGGCAAGTGCTTTCATCGCGGCATGCACACGGTATTGGGTAAGGTAGCCCGTTACGGTGCAATTGATTTCCTTTTTGAACAGGTGGCTGAGATGCCCCTCGCTGACGCACAGATGGCCGGCGATCGCGGTGATGCCGATGTCGCTGTCGCCGTAATGGGCGACGATGTAGTGGATCGCCTCCATCACATACTTGTTTGCCGCCATAGAGGTATCCGGCAGCAGCGACTGCGGGGTGGGCACGCCGGACGCCGGTTCCCGCTGCAGGATCCGTGATACAGCCACGGCAAGATCGCGGTTCTGGAAGGGCTTGAGCAGATAATCCGCCGCGCCCAGCCGCAGCGCCTTTTGCGCAAAGGTAAACTCGTCATACGCCGTCAGTACGATGACACGGGCGCCGTCGCCCCGCTTGCGCAGCTCCGTCAGCATGGCAAGCCCGTCCATTTTCGGCATGCGGATATCGGTAATGATCAGGTCGGGTTTCAGCTCCAGTGCAAGGGCAAGGCCCTCCGCACCGCTTGCGGCCTCCCCGACAACGACGCAGTTCATCTGCTGCCAGTCCACCCCCAGGGCAACGCCCCGGCGCACCATCAGTTCGTCGTCAACGATCAGAACCCTGTGCATCGTTTGCCTCCTCCCGCGTCATCGGCAGCCTGACGGAGACGCGGCTGCCGCCCTCCGGTCCGCTTTGCGCCGTGATGCCGTAGTTATTGCCGAAATAGAGTTTGATGATACGGTCAACGTTATACAGGCCCAGATGCCCGCCGTGAATCCGCTTATCCGGACTGTTAAGCATGTCCAGCACCTCAGCCGACATGCCGCAGCCGTTATCGGCAACCGTAATCACGAGCGTCTCCTGCTCCTGCAGCGCGGACAGTTTAATGTAGCCGTCGTCCTGACCGGCCACGCCGTGCAGAATAGCGTTTTCGACCAGCGGCTGGAGCACAAGCTTGGGCACGAGGCAGCGCTGGTACGCCTCCGGTACGTCGATTTCACAGGTAAAGCGGTCCTCAAACCGCACGTTTTGAATGTTTACGTAGTGTTCAACCAGGTCCAGCTCTGTTTGCAGGGGGATCAGGTTATTGCCGGTGATGCTCGAACGCAGGATGAAAGCAAGGTCCGTAGCCATCGCCGCGATCACCGGAATGTTGTTGGTCGTGCCCAGCCATTTCATCACGTCAAGCGTGTTGTACAAAAAATGCGGGTTCAGCTGCGCCTGCATCATCCGCAGGCGTGTGTCGTTAAGCTCCTTTTGGCGCTGCACGGAGCGCTGAAGGTTAAGCGAATATTCCCTCGTCATCCGGTTGAAGCCCTCGGCAAGCTTGCCCAGCTCATCCTCCCGGTCCTCCTTCAGCCGCACCGCATAATGGCCGCGTTCCACCGCGCCCATTGCCGTGTTCAGTTCCCGGATCGGGCGGGACAGATGGCGGCTTAACAGCCACGCACCCCAGAAACACAGGAGCAGGCACAGCGCGCCCTTAAGGATGCTGATGAAGTAAAACGCGTGGATGAGGGTCGCGGTAAAGGTTTTCGGCTTCTGCACGACGAGAAAGTATCCCGACGTGGTCTCCCGCTGTACGAAATAGGCAAATTCCCCGCCGCTTCCGGTCAGCTTTTTTCCGTCCCACAGCTGCTGGCGAAGCGCTGCGGCAACGGTATCGCCCAGCGCGGGCTGAGAGCTGTACAGCGGTTCCCAGCTGGCGTTGAGCAGCAGGATATCCGCTGATGTGTCGCTGAGGATGGAAAACAGCTGGTCGGCCTTGGTTTCGTTGACGGCAAACACCACGTAGCCAACCGCCGAGCCCTGTGCGTCCCTCACAGCCTGCGCCGCATAGAATACGATATCGTCCGCACCGTCGGCATAGACCGGTTCGTCGGTCTGCCCCGCCGCGCGCAGCACACCCCAGTTAACGTAAAGCTTGGCACCCACATCGATGCCGTTAATCGCGTAGCGGCAGACGCCCGCGGCGTCAAACAGCCCGATGCCGGCGTAAAAACCCGTATCCGTCGCCGCCTGAAACAGGCGCGGGTACAGCGCGCCGGTTTCCGCTTCGTCTCCGGTCAGCGCGCCGCGCACCACTTCATCCTGTGCCAGCGCCGGCAGCGCTTCGTTCAGCGGTTCCAACAACCCGGACAGCGCATCCTGTATCAGGGCCATCTGCTGCCGGGATTCCTGGGCGATTTTTGTTTCGCTGTGCGCAATCAGGATCGGCAGCATAATTACGTCGCAGATGACCAGCGGCAAAAGCGATACAAGCAGCACCGTATAAAATATCCTTGTCTTAAAAGACCTGCGTATCCAATGCTTCATATCATTCTCCCGCGGCCAGTGCGTTCCACTGCGTCAGGATGCTGCTTTTTTGGTCGCTGGCCCATTGGATGTCGTAGTCCAGCAGCCGCATCTCCTGTGCCTGTGTATCCTCGCCGGCCAGGGACGATAGCACCGAGTGCCGGTAATAGGTGGTAATCAGCCGGCGCTGCACATCCTCCCCCAGCACGAAGCGGATAAAGGTCAGCGCGTTGTCCCAGTGCGCGCAGCCCTTGACGATGGCGATGCCGTCGGGTACGTTGCTGGTGCCATCCGCCGGATACACGATCCCGATTTCCTTGCCGGCCGCGATGCCCTTGAGAGCGGTTTCCTCCAGCGTGATCCCAATGGCGCAGTCCCCGTCGGATACCGCGCCAACCACATCGCCGGAGCTATCCAGCAGTTTTCCCTCAAGGTTTTGGTAAAACGCCCGCAGAATATTTTCGTCCTCACCCGGCACTGCCAGCAGCAGCGTAATCAGCGCCGTATAGCTGGAACCCGACACGTCGGGCTTTGCGTAGGCGATGCTGCCGCTCCACCGGCTGTCGAGCAGGTCAGCCCAGCTTTCCGGCGGCTGCGTAACCAGCTTTCGGTTATAGATCAATACGATTGGCAGCAACGAAAACGGCAGCCATTTTTTGCCCACGGCGGCATGCGTGTCCAGTCCCCCACAGATATCCGCCGGGAGTTCCGCAAAATAATCGCTGTAAGCGTTCAGGCTTTCCACCCCGCCGCCGAACATCAGATCCGCCTGCGGATAATCACTTTCCAACGCGATCTGCTTAAGCATATCGTTGGTGCCGCCGGAGACCACCTGTACCCAGATCCCTGTGCGCTGTTCAAACTCACGGATGATAGGCTGGTAGATTTCCACCTTGTGAGAGGTGTAAATGACCAACCTGCCGTTATCCGCCGGTGCATAATCATCAACAGATTCCGCAAATGTATAATTGGGTGCCGCCGCCAGCACAAAGCACAGCAGCAATGCGGTAGCACGTAATTTCATAGGTGCCCTCCACTGTAGGCTTATTACGTCCAGATAGTTTATCTATTATACACTGGCTGACTATTTGCTGCAATTTTTTATCAATCACAAGCGATATTCCTATGGGAACACGCCTCGTGCCGATATTCATTTTTATAGATTTGAACAAAACATGAAACCAGCCCGAGAGCATTACAGGGTTGTTTGTGTTTCGTTTGCTTGGATTACCAATCGCGCTTTGAAAGACGTTTTTTTATCTTTCTCCCGAACCCCCTCGATATATACGGCATTTGCATCCAGCGCGGATATATCTTTATAAAGGAGCAGGCTGTCTCCGGGCAGCGCTTCGTTGAGATAATCCACCTCGATGGCTTTCACATCGTATCTTTGATGGCTTTCCAGGCTGAAACAGTCCATGATAAAATCGATATACCTGGAATTATTGAGATGGCCGTTCATATCCACATCACTGTAGCCGACCACTTTTGTATACGCCGGTTCCAGCTGCCCCAGAGGGCTTGATTTTCTTGCTTTGGTTTGGATGGCCCGTTCTTTTACGATTGACGGCAGCCCTTCGTAGACGATTTTTTCCCTGCTCAATTTCCTTGCCTTCATATCGAACACGGCCCATATCGCGGCGGCCCTGATGATAATATTGCCATCCGCGTCCCTGACATAGTAGTCTCTCTCGCAAAATATTCGGGGCTCCTGCGGCCAGGTTTCCAACGTGATTTCCTCGTCCCATACGGGCGTTCTGATTATTTCAACCCGCATGCGCATCAATATCCACGCCAGGCCATGCTCTTTTTCCAAAGTATCGATCCCAACGCCAAGATTTTCAGCGTGCATGCTGGAAATATCCTGAAAGTATTCAAACAGGATGCTCATCCTCAGCTTTTTCATAAAATCGACGTCGCTGAGTTCAACGCGGTGTTTTGTCCTGTAGATCGAAACAGGTTCCATATTGTGTATTCTCCGTTCTCCGCCTTCTCGGGCAAGGGCTGTAAGCAGGCGGTTGGTTCAATCAATGGTTATTATAAAGCAAATCCGGGCGTATGTATAGAAAGAGGTACGCAGGTCAATCACCTCTTGGGTTCAGCGTGACGACGGTAACAATGTGGATTCCGACATCTCCGACAAACAGGGCGGCGATACGGCGCCCGGGAAACTGGAAATCACTGAATAAATCCCGCAAAATATGCAAAATCCGCAATTTGTTCGCAGCGCAGGCATTGCCCTTTCACCGATCAGACACAGAGTATATGCTCACGCAAGAGTATGGCCCGTATCTCTTCCATCTGTCCGGCCATACATGCATAATGTAGACAGGCGAAAGGATCCATAAGTCTATTATACGACTTTTTATTGATAAGTATTTTAGGATGTGTTTATATTTATGCAACAATTTAATGTTACAATTGTTAACAGTGCAAATTGCAATGTATTGCTTTGCAAACCAATACGCAGAGGTGTTCGCATCCTCTCGTCGATGGCTTTTGTTGTCTTTTTGTGTGTTCATAAAGAAATATGCCGCTTAGCCAGCGTAATGTGGAATCACTGTCCCATCATAAAAGCAGGAGGATTTTATGAAGAAATTTATACAATTATTCATAACGGCAGGGATTGTTATAATTATAATGTCATCTATGATCATACTTCCAGTACAGGCAGCCAGTAATCAGCAAGATGATTGGCTGACTACCGCTATTGCAAAAGCCCTTGGCTACAGCAACCTGAACGCACTTATGAGCAGCCAAAAAATTAGCCTGGAACCAGGTTCTGTGTATTTTCAGTATGGAACACTGGAATCAAACGAAGGTGGCAATCGCAGCAATGAGGTCTATCGGGAAGGGGTACTGTATTTCTACGGCGATGATTCCATAACCGTACAGTTTACACAGCAGCAGATCCAGGCGATCCAGGACGATATAGACGACGTTTTTCCATACGACTATTTCGATCAGTTACCCGGTGATTACACCCTGATCGGAATAGCGTACGAATCTCAGACAGAAGGCGGCACACGCTACCCGTCTTTTTCGGTTACCAGTACGGATATGGCGATTGGAACATACAGTGATATTAAAAACTTCTCAAACGTGATCGATGTGGATACCCTAACTTATGTCGATATCAATGATATGGTAGACGCGTATGTAACGGGGTACCACGGCGACGATACCGTGTCGATCAGTTCTGATTTTGCGGCATCGGATGTATATACGACGGTGAGGATAACCCCTTCACAAACGACAAGCAAGCAAACGACGTCCGCAAAAGCCACAGCCACCCCAACGCCAACACAGAAAGCAACCACCAGCACAACTTCCAGCAGTCTTGCCGTGAAGGAAATAAAAGCATCCATAGAAATGAACCCCAGCTCGAGCGGCACCACGTTTTGGGCAGCAAATATGATCGATGGGAAAGAGACTACCTGCTGGCAATACAGGGTAAAGGATGGCGACGCAGCGGCTTACCTGTATATCACTTTTTCTCAGAAAGCGGATGTGGCCTCTCTATGGATAAAGAATGGTTTCTGGAAAACCACCAACGGCAATGACCAATATACAAGAAACAGCCGCCCCAAAACGATCGAGCTAAGCTTCAAATATTCGGGGAGCACGCAGTACAAAAACCCAATCCGTATTACACTCAATGATGATACTGTCAGAAAAAGTTGGCAGAAGCATAGCTTTGATACGCAAGAGGATGTTATTGCGATCAAAATACGTATCGTGAACATCTATACCGGCAATAAATATCCAAAAGATGTCGCGATTTCAGAGATTGCATTCTATGGGCCGTAAGGCGAACCCGTATAGGTTGTCCGGAGTTTTTCCACGATTGCTCAGACATACTAAATATAACACTTCAGGAGGATCAGCACATGGCCGAAACGATTGGAAACATTTTTCAATGGATTGTTGACCGAGGCAAAGAACTAATCAATATCATTGGACAATTGGGAAGCAACTGGTGGTGGATTATATTACTTATTCTTGTTGCGAATTATTTCCTTGCACATCACATGTGCTCAAAAGAGTACTGGTGGTATTCCGACGATACATTATGGGCGCAAATAACGGCACAGATTTTTGTGGAAATTGCCATCGTTCTCATTATTTTCTGATTTTCGCAATATAAGAAAGTAAAGAATATACTCGATATTTTTGTTCAGTAGTAAATAAGTACATATGCTTGTTTAGCCCCAAAGGAAGAAGATAAGCCAATGACGTACATTGATTACGGCATTATTATTTCAATTATAATTTGTATTATTCTTGGTTTATCTCGAGGTTTTGTTCTATCGTTACTCAATTTCTTTGGAGGGGTGCTTGCTTTTTGTATGTCGTTTCGTCTGGCGGCCAAGTTTTCCGAGTTGCTTAGGACAACGCCGATCACAATGAAGGTGCTTTCGGCCATTACAGATGCTGCAACAAAGAGCTTCGATATATCGGACTATGTAAACACTGTCTTGGACGCTTCCGACGCGATACATGTTCTAGATAATATTGGATGTCCGGAGTTCTTTGCGAATATAATACAGAAGCAGCTTCCCCAGCAAACAGCCTCATCTGTTATTGATTACATTGATTCAATCATGGGTTATATCCGTGAATCGATTTATCTGATGAGCAGCAATATCATCAGCTATATACTATGCTTTATTGCATGCTTTTTAAGCATTTCACTGATCATACGCTTGCTTAAAAAGTTATTCCACTTCCCCGTATTACAGCAGTTGGATGGAGTCTTGGGCGGGATTTTTGGACTTTTTCTTGGATGTCTTCTTTGCGTCGTGTT
>DAOPIR010000113.1:0-9714 GCA_035399245.1 Candidatus Limiplasma sp. | reverse complement strand
GCGGAGCAGGGTGGACTTGCCGCAGCCGCTGGGCCCCACCAGCACCACCAGCTCCTTAGCGCGGGTAAGCGCGGTATAGAGCAGGTTGCGCGCCAACAGCATCGGCGGACCGCCGACCACCGGCATCACCACCACCGGAAACTCGCTGCCCTGGCTTTTGTGCACGGTCAGGCAATAGGCCAGCTCCAGCAGATCCAGCTGCTCTCTTTGATAGGTCACGCGGCGTTCCTCGTCAAAGCATACGACCATGCTGTGGTCGTCCGGATCCAGCGTTTCGATATAGCCAACGTCGCCGTTAAACACACCGGCGCCCTCCTCCGGCCCGTCCGCCGTATCGCGCACATACACGATCTGATAGTTGTTCTTGGTCTGGATTACCTTATCGCCCTTACGAAACTCCGTATCCCCGTGCACAAGCGACGGCAGGCCCTTTTTCGCCGGATTGAGCGCGTTTTGCAGCGCGCGGTTGAGCGCATAGCTGCCGCACTCGCCCTTCTTGGTCGGGGTAAGCACCTGCATGGTGCCCACGATCATCCGCTGCCGATTTTTAACGGGAAAGCGCAGGTACTCCGGCAGCCGCCTGGCGAGCAAATCGCAAATGGTTCTGGCCGCTTCGGGCTGACCCATGCGGCGCTCAAAGAAAAAGTCGGTGCCTTTGGTATTGAGGAAGGGCAGGCTGCCCTCGTTGATACGGTGGGAATTGAGTACAATCATGCTCTGCTCTGCCTGGCGGAAGATCTCCGTCAGCCTCACCGAAGGCAGGATTTCGCTTTGGAGCAGGTCGCGCAGTACATTGCCCGCGCCCACGCTGGGCAGCTGGTCCGCGTCGCCTACCAGGATCAGCCGTGTGCCCGGCAGCGTGGCCTGCAAAAGCGCGCGCATCAGGATCACGTCCACCATGCTCATTTCATCCACAATCAGGCAATCGGTCTCCAGCGGATTATCCTCCCGCCGCTGGAATAGGTTGCTTTCGCCGTTGTACTCCAGCATTCGATGGATGGTTTTCGCCTCCGCGCCCGTTGCCTCCGTCATGCGTTTGGCGGCGCGGCCCGTGGGCGCGCACAGCATGATTTCGTTGTCCTCGCAAAGCAGGTGCAAAATGCACTTGATAATCGTCGTTTTGCCGGTGCCCGGCCCGCCGGTGATGATCAGCACGCCCTCTTCCACCGCGCCGCGCACGGCCTTGCGCTGCAGCTCGCTGAGCGTGATGCCGAGCTTTGCCTCCAGCGCAATCATCTTGCGCGGAAAATCATCCACCTTTTTATAGGGCCGGGACTCCATCAGGTATTTCAGCCGCAGGGCAATCTCCTGTTCGGCATGATAGTAATAAGGAAGGCAAAGGCACTGCTCCTCCTGCCCGGGCACCTCGGTAGCGATGAACATGCGCTGCAAAAGCGCCTGCGTAATCTGGTTTTGCACCAGCTCCTCATCCGTGTGCAGCAGCTGGCAGGCCTGCTGCGCCAAAACGGATCGCGGCAGATAGGTGTGGCCGAAGTTATTGGCGGCTTCCGACAGCAGATGATACAGCGCCGAGCGCAGCCGAAATTCGCTGTTGGGATTAATTCCCATGCTCAGCGCGATGCGATCGGCGGTCAGAAAGCCCACGCCGTCGATATCCAGCACCAGCCGATAGGGGTTTTCCCGCACCAGCGCAATGGTGTCCGCGCCGTAGCGCTTGACGATCTTTGTTGACAGATTGGCGGATATGCCATAGTTTTGCAAAAATATCATCACACGCCGCATGCTTACCTGCGCGGTATAGCTTTCGATGATCATTGCAGCCTTTTTCGAGCCGATGCCGCTGATCTCGGTCAGCCTGTCCGGCATCTCATCAAGCACCTGCAGCGTGTCCATGCCGAAGTGACCGACAATCTGCTTGGCGGTGGCAGCGCCGATGCCGCGGATCAGTCCCGAGCCCAGATAGCGCTCAATCGCCGGCAGTGAATCCGGCGGCGCGATTTCATATTGCTTTGCCTGAAACTGGCGCCCGTATACCGGATGCTCACCCCACGCCCCCGAGAAGGTTACGTTTTCTCCGGCGGAAAGCTCCGGCAACACGCCGACTACCGTCTGTTCGGATGTGCCCGATTGCACACGCAGCACCGTATACCCGTTTTCGTCGTTGCGAAACGTGGTATCCAGCACCGTCGCCGTCAGCTGTTCCATTGGCTCACTCCATTTCGTATAAAGTATACCATATTCGCGTTCCGCTATACAATATTTGGTATTTTGTTCGAAATTATTACGATCTGTGTTTAACTTTTTATAAATTTTTATTATTAGTTAAGATACTGTGAGAATTATTTTAACTATCTCTAACATCTTCTATATATAGTTGTTTTAATACCGTCACTACACTATAATATGCATAAGTGTTTATGCGTCGATTCTGTATGATCGTCGTATAACTCCAAGTACAGTTCATACGGCGGACGAATACGCGAATCGATGCACAGGCTCATGGATAATGTGGACTCGCATATTCGGCTTATTTCGAGGATCGGAGGCGTGCCATTTGGTTCACAATCGATCTATTAGAGCGTTATGTTTCGTGCTCGCGATCGCGCTTTGCCTAAGCGCGGTTCTTCCTGCGTTCGCATATGAAACGATTATATACGGTTCCGTGGATGACAGTGTGCTTAAAATGCAGCGCGCGCTGCAGGCGCTTGGCTATCTGGGTGCCTCGGAGCGCGACGGTGTATTCGGGCGCAAAACACTGGTGGCCGTATGTTGGTTTCAGGCGGATATGAACATGGCGGTGGATGGAATCCCCGGGGATGAAACCCTGACCAAGCTCTACGATCTGTACAAAACCGCCATCTCAACCTCGATGGACACCAATACCGACGAATTTCAGCGCCTGTCATTTGGCAGCAAGGGCATTCTGGTACAGTACCTGCAGCGCAAGCTGGGCCTGCTGGGATACTACAACGGGTATGTAGACGGCTTCTACGGCGTACAGACAAAGCAAGCCGTCATCGCATACCAGGAGGATTACCACCTGTTTGTCGACGGGGTTGTAAACTCCGATACCTGGGTCAGCCTGTTTGGCACGGTTGATCCGCCGCTTGATCTCTAGCCGTGTGTTTCTATCCTAGTCCCGCAGCCAGGCACTGTAGCGATCCTGCGTATAAAGCTTTTTAATCATGCCGATCATAAACCGGTACTCCTCCTGTGAAAAGAAAGAGGAGTACTTTTGATATAATACACGCAGCGCCGCAAGGCTGGGGTGCTGCAGTGCATACTCATTCAGCCGGTCGTAATTCGCGCGAAACGGAGAGAGCTGGTCAAACACCAATCCCATCAGGTCATCGGTCATGGTCTCGATATCCGCAAGCGCGATCCGCCTGGTTTGGTAATTTTCCACCATGATGCACATGCTGGTGTGTGTCAGCTTGTTAAGCGTAACCAACAGCTGGTGCTCCAGCCTGTCGCGAAGGCGCGCAAACGGCTCCCGCGACGGCGAATAGTGCATCAGCTGGAAAGCGATCTCCTGTGACAGCGGTGTGGACATCAAAAACAACGCCCCAAGCCAAGGCTTCAGCGTATCATTGACATCGTCAAGCTTCACTGGAACAGACATTTTTTTGCTCCTCCGGCCGGAACCGCCGCCTGGCATATCCGGCAATTGCTAATACGATAACATTCTACAATTTCGTTACTTTTTCCTTTCCGCATTTCACAAATTCATCATGTTTCCCAAGGATAGATACGGCAACGGTTGATTCCATCAGCACTGCTTCGCTTCACAGAATTTTAAGATGAAATATCTGTCATATTTATACATTCTTCTTCACAGAATGTACGTAAAATCACAATGAACTTTTTATTGATTCTACACCTTGCGTCACGGGTTTTGCATACCCACAATCACTTGTAGTGTTGCTGCGATCCGAAGCTGAATAGTATGCAAAACATTGCAGTGTAAGGGTTCTTGCCAAGGCACCGTAATTCTGCTATGATGGAACAGAAAAATCAGTGCATCAAGGCAGGCATATGTACACAACATCGCCAAGACGAATATGCACGTTTCCATGCTGTGAATAGTGCATATTTATTGATTAATTCTTGAATAAATTATAATTATATCGGAAGGATGGAACAGATTGCTGAACGCTGAAGACATCTGGAGCAGAGCTTGTAAGATTTTAAAGGACGATATGAGTCCCGTGTCCTACGAGACATGGATCAAGTCCGCATTAAAACCTTATGCGATTATCGACCACTGCTTTTTGATTGAATGTGTAAACGCGCTGATGCGCGATTTCGGCGTTGACCGCTATCTGGGCAAAATCCAAACCGCCGTCACCACCGCCTGCGGGGAAAACGTAACCGTGGAAATCTTAAACCACGACGAGCTCCAGCGCCGCAAGGCCGAGCTGCAGGCGAAGCTTTCCAACGCCAACCCCTGCTCCCTCAACCCCAAATATACCTTTGACAGCTTTGTGGTCGGCTCGGGCAACCGGTTTGCCCACGCCGTGTCCCTTGCCGTGGCCGAGGTGCCCGCCAAGGCCTACAATCCGCTCTTTATCTACGGCGGTGTGGGGCTGGGCAAAACGCATTTGATGCACGCCATCGGCCAGTATGCCCACGAGCTGTACCCCGAAATGAAAATTGTTTATATCACCAGCGAGGATTTTACCAATCAGCTGATCCAGGCCATGCAGAATAACGAAAACCAGAAGTTCCGCGACCACTACCGCACGATCGATCTGCTGCTGGTGGACGATATCCAGTTTATCGCGGGCAAGCAGGCCACCGAGGAAGAGTTTTTCCATACCTTCAACCACCTGCGCGAGTCCGGCAGCCAGATTGTGATGACCAGCGATAAGCCACCCAAGGAAATTGCCAAGCTGGAGCAGCGCCTGTGCAGCCGGTTTGAGGGCGGGCTGATTGCCGATATCCAGCGCCCCGATTTTGAAACGCGCTTTGCCATCCTGCGCAAAAAGGCCGAGTACGACCATCTGCAGATCGGGGACGATATCCTGTCGCTGATCGCCGAAAAGGTCGCCTCCAACGTGCGCGAGCTGGAAGGCTCGCTGACACGGCTGTCCGCTTACTCTTCGCTCACCCGCCGCCCCATCGACATGCAGCTGGCATCCGAGGCACTGCGCGACCTGTTCAACCGCAGCGAATCCACCCGCGTAACCGTGGACACCCTGCAGGAGGCCGTGGCCACCTATTACGGCATTACCGTGGACGATCTGAAAAGCCCGCGCCGCAACCACGAAATCACCGTACCGCGCCAGATTGCCATGTTTTTGACCCGCGAAATGCTGGGCCTGAGCCTGACCAAAATCGGCGACGCCTTTGGCGGCCGCCATTATACCACCGTGATGAGCTCCATCGACAAGGTGGAAACCTCCATCAAGCAGTCCCCCAGCCTCGCCAGCCTGCTGGACGACATCCGCCGCTCGGTGAAAGAGCCGTAAATCTGCTTTACAGTCCGCGCGTAAACCAGTCCGTTGGAATCTTCACCAATCAGTGTTTTGATATGCTGGATTCATAAGGTTTCATAAGCCGTCTCATTGCAAAAAGTATATACGCAATCAGCCAAGCCGCAATGGATACAACAACGCCGCATCCATCAGCTTGGCACATTACTGTCGAAACGCGACAATTAAATGAACTATGTAAACGCACAATGCAGAAGATTCAATATAACTTTCCGTCGAACGGTTCATTTGTTTAGAAAACAGAAAACCCTACAGCCATATATTCATTCTGCATATCAAGCAAGATTCCCATGATAAGCAAACGGAGCTCCCGTACATTGCGGAAAGCTCCATTTGCTTTTTGTGTTATCCAGCAAGCAAACAGGTAAATGCTTGCTGTAATTTTTCAAAATGAGAGACAGCGTTATTCCAGATCGTCCAGCAACGCCAGATCGGGATCCTCGCCGGCCATTTGCTCGTCGTCATCGGCCAGCTCTTCTTCCATATCCTGCGGCTCCTTTTGCTCCAGCTTTGCCAGCGCGTCCGCGCGGATGATCTTATCAATCTTATCGGCAATCTCGGGATTATCTTTGAGGAACTGGCGCGCGTTTTCGCGGCCCTGGCCGATACGCATATCCTCATAGCTGAACCATGCGCCGGACTTGTGGATGATATCGCGGTCCACCGCCATGTCCAGCAGCGTTCCCATCTTAGAAATACCTTCGCCGTAGATGATATCCACTTCCGCCACGCGGAACGGCGGCGCCACCTTGTTTTTCACAACCTTGATGCGGGTACGGTTGCCGACGACCTCGGTGCCGACCTTCAGCTGCTCGCCGCGGCGCACATCCAGCCGGACGCTTGCGTAAAACTTCAGCGCGCGCCCGCCTGTAGTGGTCTCGGGATTGCCGTACATCACGCCGACCTTTTCACGCAGCTGGTTGATAAACACGGCAACGGCGTTGGTCTTGGAGATCACACCGGTCAGCTTGCGCAGCGCCTGGCTCATCAGGCGGGCCTGCAGACCCACAAAGCTGTCACCCATTTCGCCCTCGATTTCGGCCTTGGGCACCAGTGCCGCCACGGAGTCGATCACAACGATGTCCACCGCACCGGAGCGCACCAGCGCCTCGCAGATTTCCAGCGCCTGCTCGCCGGTATCCGGCTGGCTGATATACAGGTTATCGATGTCCACGCCCAGCTTTTTGGCATACACGGGATCCAGCGCGTGCTCGGCATCGATAAATGCCGCCACGCCGCCGCTCTTTTGCGCTTCGGCAATACAGTGCAGCGCCACGGTGGTTTTACCGCTGGACTCGGGTCCGTAGATCTCTACCACGCGGCCGCGCGGCAGCCCGCCTACGCCCAGGCAAAGATCCAGCTGTAAATTACCGGTGGATATCACCTGCAGGTTCTGGATGGCGCCGGCGTCGCTGTATTTCATCACAGCGCCCTTGCCGTAGGTTTTGTTCAGTTGCGTCAGCGCGCTTTCCAGCGCCTTAAGCTTTTCTTTGCGTACGGCCTCTGTGCTGCCGCCGGATGATTGAAACGACTTGTTAATGGTTTTCTTTGCCGCCATGCTGTTGTCCACCTTTCATGCAATTCCATGCTATCGTAAGTGCCTGCCGCACGGTTTGTTGCCGCACGGCCTGCCTGTCGCCTGTAAAATGATGCTCCTGCGCCCAAACCGCATCGCCATACGCACAGCCGATAAACACCGTGCCTACGGGGGTGCGCTGCGTGCCGCCGCCCGGCCCCGCCACGCCTGTGGCGCTGATGGCGAGCGTCGCCCGCAGCAGGCGCTGCGCACCCGCGGCCATCTGCCGCGCGCAATCCGCCGAGACCACCGTGGTCTCGTCAATGCCCTGCACGCCCAGCACATCGTGCTTCACCGCCAGCGCATAGCTGACCACGCCGCCCTTGAGCACATTGGACGCGCCCGGCACATCCGCAATCGTCGCGCTGATCAGCCCGGCCGTCAGGCTTTCGGCCGTTGCCAGCGTGATGTCCCGGACTGTGGCCTCCTCCACCACCGCTTTGGCAAGCGGGTACAGGTCTTCCATCGTCTCACCCTTCAAGCGTCGAATACGGAACGGTTGTTGATAAAGTAATCAATGCCCGAGTACACCGTCATAAAGACAGCAGCCGCCATACTGATCTTGTCGATCCACAGGCTGCCAAGCACCGGCAGGTTCAGCAGGAGCACAATCAGCATTGTCATTTGCAGCGTGGTTTTGATCTTGCCCAGCTTGCCCGCCGCAATCACGGTGCCCTTTTGCACCGCCACCAGCCGCAGACCGTCTACCATCAGATCCCGAAACAGCACCACGACGCATATCCACGCGGGCAGCTGGCCCAGGCCGGTCAGCGTGACCATGGTACACAGCACCAGCAGCTTGTCCGCCACGGGATCGAGAAACTTGCCAAAATCGGTCACAAGGCCTTGTTTGCGCGCCAGATAGCCATCCAGCCAATCGGTAACGCAGGCAAGGATAAACACCGCCGTCGCCGCGATGCGGCATCCTGCGCCTTCGATGGAAAGCAGGATTACCACGGCAGGGATAGCCGCCACGCGCAATACCGTCAGCTTGTTGGGCAGGTTCATGCGATCACCCCAAAAATATCATAGGCGTCCACGCCGGTTATGCGCACCTGCACAAAGGTGCCCGGTACAAGGCCTTTCGCGCCGGAAACATGGCAGATTCCGTCGGCATCCGGCGCTTCGCGGTCGGTGCGGGCGATCGCGCTGCCGTCATCCGCCACCGTCTCGATCACCGCCGGAGCCGTCCTCCCGATCCGCAGGCGGTTACGCTCCAGTGAGATCGCCTGCTGCGCGGTCATCAGCATATCCAGCCGCGCCTGTTTCACATCGTCGGGTACCTGATCCTCCATCAGGGCGGCGGGGGTATCGTCCTCCGGTGAAAACGCAAACGCGCCCAGCCGGTCAAACCGAATTTCTTTTATGAAATCCATCAGCGCGGCGAAGTGTTCCTCCGTCTCGCCGGGAAAACCTGTGATCATGGTCGTGCGCAGTGTGAAGCCCATGCTGCGCGCCTGCTGTAAAAACACCTTTACATCCTCAATATCGCCCCGCCGGTTCATCCGCTTGAGGATCTCCGGATGCGCGTGCTGCAGCGGAAGGTCGATATACTTGCAGATGTTGTCATGCGCGGCCATCACGTCCAACAGATGGCGGTCCACCTCGTCGGGATAGCAGTAGAGCACCCGCAGCCAACGCACACCCGGGATGGCCGCCGCCTGCTCCAGCAGCTCCGGCAGCATCGGCTTGCCGTACGTATCCACGCCGAAGCGGGAGGTATCCTGCGCGATAAGGATGTGCTCCCGTACGCCGCCCTCGGCCAGCGTGCGGATTTCGGAGAGGATATCCTCCATCGGGCGCGAGCGGAAGCCGCCGCGGATCAGCGGAATGGCGCAGTAAGCACAGCGGTTGTCGCAGCCGTCTGCAATGCGCACATAGGCCATGTACGGCGGGGTGGTGAGCACGCGGTCGCCCGTGAGGATGTGGTGGTCGTCCGCACAGTAGGACGCACGCTTACCCGCAAGCGCTTCACGGATGGCCTGGGGCAGCCGCTCGTACTGATTTACGCCCAGCAGCAGGTCCACCTCGGGCATTTCCTGAAGCAGTTCCTTTTCGTAGCGCTGGGTCAGGCAGCCGGTGGCAACCAGCAGCTTGCATTTGCCGGCGCTCTTGTACTGCGCAAGCTCCAAAAGCGTGTCGATCGATTCCTCTTTGGCAGGCTGGATAAAGCCGCAGGTATTAACGATCAGCACATCCGCCTGCGCCTCGTCCGTGGTGATGGCAAAGCCGTCGTTTTCCAAAATACCCAGCATCAATTCCGTGTCCACACGGTTCTTCACGCATCCCAGCGATACTGCCGCAACTGTGATCATATAGTCCTCTATCCCTCCGATACACACCGTATTATACCATATCTTGTGCCTGCTTGGGAAGCACTTTATAGCACAAATGTTCGCCTTTTTGAGGTGGCATGCTATTGCTGCTACAGCCGCAGCTTTTTCAGCGCGGCTTCATATTCCGCGGGCAGCGGCGCGGTGAACGTCATCCGTTCGCCGGTGCGTGGATGGGTAAAGCTGAGCGTGTGCGCGTGCAGCAGCATGCGCGTCGCCTTTACCCCGCTCTTTTGGCCGTACACGGGATCACCGGCTACTGGATGGTGGATGGACTGCATGTGTACGCGAATCTGGTGCGTGCGTCCGGTCAGCAGGTGCACGTCCAGCAGCGTCGCGCCTTGCAGGC
>DAOPIR010000112.1:0-9730 GCA_035399245.1 Candidatus Limiplasma sp. | reverse complement strand
GTTCTGGTAAATAACGACCACAGGAGTCTCGGCGCTTTCTTCGCTTGCCATGGCCGGTATTGAAACCAGGACAAGCAGCAGTGCAATCATTACGCTGAGCACTTTTTGGATACGGGTGTTTGATACCATTGTTACTGCCTCCTTACAAAATATTTATTTATCGCGTATGAGATACGGCGCACGCCGCACGCTTCATCGCGAAAATAACAAAACATGCTTCCCGGATCACGCTGTTTCACACCAATGATGATAAAAAGGCAAAGCTTAACAAAGCATATAAACAGCGGCTATTAACGGCATTCAACCATTTTTCGCACCGACAATTTACATTATAATAATTGCATAGGCATTGTCCATATCAGGAAACGCCATCATTTAGTTTTTTTGGTGATTATTGATATATCGGTTGGATTGATGCCAAAGAACGCATGAAATGCCCTGGAAAAATTAGCGGGATTGGAGTACCCCAGATAGGATGATACGTCCTTGACCTTCCACCCCTGCTCTTTGAGCAGGTGCCACGCCAGGGAGAACTTGTGGCGGTTGAACACCTCGGAATACGGCATGTGGAATATTTCTTCCGTTATCCGTTCCAGCTGCCGCATGCTTAGGTTAAGGGCCGTGGCCAGCGCATCCTTATCGTTCACTTCGGCGGAGATAAACGAGCTCAGCTTCATGCTGATCCAGCGCTCGATAATCATGCCGTATTGCTCATGTGAGGGCGGCGATACCGGCTTGTTGGCGCTCAGCCCGATATTGCGGAAAAGGTCCGACAGGCATAATTGGAAGTAAGAGCTAAGCCGCTCGTGATAGCCCGGCTTCTTTTCCAGCGCCTCGGACCGGATACGCTCGATCGGCAGTATATCCAGGCCTTTGAGAATCACGCACTCCGTGAACAAATTGGAGAAGTTATGCTCTTTGGTCGGAAACTGCGCTTTGAACACAAACGAATACCCGCGGGTATGGTTATCGCAGCTGTGGTGCAGTGTTTTGGGCACAATAATCAGCGCCTGACCGTGATGAAGCTCAAACTCGCCGTGCTCGAAATAAAATCGCGTCTCATCCTCTACACAGTAGTGGACCTCAAAATAATCATGCATATGGAGTGATTGCGGTTCCGAAAAATTGGTTGAAAGCGTCGTTTCATAGCAATACAGCACATCGACGCTGTACCCGAAAACCGGAATAAGAAAATACTCCATAAAACAAGAGTCCTGCATCATATGAAATATTCACCTCCGAGTCATATGCCCTTTATTTATATCAAATCCCGATACAGCAATCAACTGGAAATTAGCGAATCCTCAACGTTCCTTAGATTCTGCTTTACAATCCGCCGGTCACAGGTCTGTTTTTGTACGAAAAACAACCTCCATTACAGAAACCGCATAAACAGATATGCAAAAAACCTTATGCCCACTGGCTGCCAAGCGGCTAGCTTTCATATACGGCGGCGATATCCTGTATTCTGCGCTTCATCTCTGCGCGGATATGCGGCGGTGCCAGGCACTCGCATTGATCCCCAAGGCTGAAAAGAATATCGTAATAGTATTCGTTTTCTATGAAAGGAAAACATACAATGTAATGCTCTTCGCCGTCCGGCACAATTTCATTCCTGCTGCAATAGTCCAGTACCCTGTCCACTACTGATTGATGAACGCGAATTTTGATCTCTGTTTGCATCGTTTCCGGGATATCGGTGATATCCAGCTGCGGTTTGGGGCAGTTCCGCAAAGAAAACACTTCGTTTTGCATTTGCACATTCGCCATACGGGTAAGTTTGAACAGACGAAAATCCTTGCGTTTACGGCAATACCCCTGCAGATACCAATGGCCGCCTTTGAGCACAAGCCGATACGGCTCGGCTGTCCGCTGCGTTTTATTTCCGGCGCGGTCCGAATAGGCAAACGAAAGCAGCCTGCTTTCCCGCAAAGCCGTTTTGATCGTTTCCAAATAGGGCTGTATATCCCGGTTGCCCATCCACGGCGTCAAATCGATATAGATTTGACTTGCGTTAAGTTCAATATCCTTCGCCCTGTCGGCGGGGATAAAGCTTTTGATTTTTGCAAGGGCGTTTACCAGTTCATCACCCCGTATGATGTTGGACAAGCCGGAAAGTCCCATCAGGATCGCGGAAAGATCGGCAGCGGTAAACACCTTTTTATCCACCTTGTATTGCTGCATGATTTCGAAGCCGCCGCCCACGCCCGATATGGAGCGAACCGGTATCCCCGCCCTATTAATGGCGTCTATGTCGCGATAGATGGTGCGTGGTGAGACTTCAAACCTGTCTGCCAACTCCTGTGCACCGATGCGCTCTTTATCCAGGAGGATCATAATCAGGCTAACGAGCCTGTCTACTCTCATCTGCCAGCCGCCTTTCCGATTTCCCGATTTTCCGAACTTGCTTTCTTATTATTGCCATACTGTTGTCAACAATTACATCGTACAATAAAAGGGCGATCAAATCAATCTGCCTTATTGCGAATTCCGACGCCGGTAAGCCCTGCTTGCCGGTCGGGAAAGCAAAACAAAGGCATCATCAATGCGGAGGAAAGTTATGTTTACCATCTATGTTTACATTCTTGATACGCTAGCCGACTGGGAATTGGGACATGCCATATCGGAGCTGAACTCCGGACGGTTTTTCAAAAAGGATGCGCCGCGCGTATCGGTCCAAACCGTCAGCTGTTCCAACAAGCCAATCCGCACAATGGGCGGAATGACAATCGTTCCAGACTGCACGGTGGATGACATTGCCATGAGCGAAACGAGCGTGCTGCTGTTGCCGGGCGCCAATACATGGAGTGACCCAAAGCATGACGCTATCCTTGCAAAAGCAAGCAAATTGCTCTCCTTAGGCGCCACGGTATGCGCAATCTGCGGCGCTACCGCCGCGCTTGCCAATCTGGGCCTGTTGAATAACCGTCAGCACACCAGCAACGGACCCGGATTCCTCGCCATGTTTGCTCCCGGGTACACAGGGCAACGCTTCTATGCAGACAGTCCGTCCGTCGCGGATCGCAACCTGATTACCGCGGGTTCCACCGGCGGCTTGCTGTTGGCAAAGCAGCTCATCGACCATTTGGACGTTTTTCAGGCGGACACGCTGGACGCCTGGTATAACTATTTTCACACCGGCGCGCCTGAATATTTCTTTGCCCTCATGCAATCCCTGCCGTCCGGCAAGGAAACATAGTCCGCAGCCCAAAGCGCGGCGATCCGTCAAAGGGATTGCAATCAGCCGCACCACGGGTAAACAAAGCTGCGCCGTACTGATGATTGCATACGGCGCAGCTTTGTTTATTCTGATAACGCAGGATTAACGGTTGTTGATCTGCTTTTTACAGCATGCTCATCGTCTTGAGCACAATGCTTTCCGCTTTGGCCTGGGAAAACTGGTACATGATGGGAAGCGCCGTGATGAGTGTGCTTTTGACCAGATTGCGATCCATGCCTTTTTCGACAAGCTGCTTGCTCCACAGCATGGTTACGCCATATGCGCGAATCTCCGTCTCATCTGTAATGCCCATTTTGCTGCGGATAAGGTCCTTGATTTCCGAACTTGTGCGCACTTGCTCGTCCAGCTTGATCAGCGCATCGCTCATGATGTCGGAAAACTCTTTGGTCTGCTCCTGCTGGCTTTTTTCTCCGCTGCGTTTGAATTTATCAAACATTCCCATGGTGTGTCCTCCTTTTCGGTTCTATTTTGCCTTATAGCTGTTCTTGGCGACGTTCGCCGCGAGATCCTTGATAAAGCCTTTCTCGCTGTCATATTCCGCCTGCGCCTTGCGGCCGGCTTCAAGCAGTTCCCCTTGCACCTTATCATAAAGCAGCCGCCTGCGTTGATATTCCCAATGTGAAACGGTTTTTTTCAGCCGCGTATCGCAAGCCCGCAGCAGCGAAGCATACGCGCTCAGGGTATTTCTGAGGCCCTCCGCGCTGCCGGACTCCCGCACCGCGTCATGAATGGAGCCGATGTCGTACATCATAAAGCAAAGCAGGCTTACACACAGGTCGAGCCTTTGCTTTTCTTCCGTATCCAGCGCCTCTCCGTTTCGCTGCTTGTCGGCCAGCGCGGATGCTTTCATAAGCGACCCCTGCTCCTCCGCGCTTTGGGGCGAATAGGCCTGCGCAATGCCGTAATCCATCGCTTCTAAAAAGAACTCCATATTTGCCGGCCGGTGCTCCACCACATATCGCAGCGAATCCGGCAGCAGCGAGAACGCCCTTTCATAAGCGCAGGCCATCAGCGCACTGTGCGCGTGCTCGGGCAATGTGACCAGCGCCGCGTTCAGGTTGCCCACCTGCTCCAGAAATATATAGGTTTCCATCGCATACAGCATGGTCAGCTGTTTGCTTTCCTCATACCGCGGGCATGCGAAGTACGGCACCAGAATCCCGCACGGTACCACCGTACCCGGATCGTTTGCCAGCAGCGCTGTTACGTATTCCGCAAACACCTCGTGAACGCGGTCAAACCTGTTGAGCGTATAATACATGTTGATGCGCGTACCGTGTATGGTAACCAGCCAGGCCCGATTGCCAAGCTCCTTGACGATTTTAATCGTTTTGTCCATCAGCTCGAACGCTTCATCAAAGTCGTTGTCATATAAAAAGGCATGCGTGGCCATTTCAAAATACACCGAGGCGAGGCCTGCCTTGTCATCGTTGTCGTCGCACAGGTTTTCCAGTTCGCGGTACAGCTCAAGCGACTTTTCCTTTTCGCCGAGCACCTTGGCGCAGGAGGCGCGCCACTTGAGGCCGTTGATGATGCGGGATTTTTCTCCCAGCAGCGTCGCCATCAAATACATTTCCTCAAAGTATACCCTGCTTTCTTCATAGTGCTCCAGCCGGTACAGCGCCTGCGCATGAGCGTAGATCATATCGTGGCAGCCGATGCTGACCGTATGGTTATACTTCTCCAGGGCTTTGGTGGTTATGTCCAGCGCCTTTTCAAATTCGCCCTTATCCAGATAGGACTGTGCGATCATATACTCCGCTTCCGAAGCGCCGGCTGTATCTGCCTTCGGTTCCCCCGTTTCAGCCGGCGGCCCGCCGATGCGCGCCCGGCTTAACAGCTGCAGTTCATCGGCATAGCCGCCGCGCGCGCCCATCAGCGCGGACAGCGTGCGCCCTTCATTATCGCTGTACTGGCGGCCTTCCTCGATGGCTTTGCGCGCCTTGTCAAGGATCGCCCGATAGGTCTTGGGGATCGTGTGCGTCGTTTCGTTTTCAAGCGTTGCCCAAAGTGAGCACAGCTCGGCCATGTTCCAGTCCAGCAGGAAGGACATGTTGGTTTCATCGCCCAAAAAGATTTCCAGCTTATCATATTCCCGCGCCTGTATCAGCTGATACGGCAGCTCATACGCCACACGGGAGCGCAGATATTTGCGCATGGTATCATTTTTCAGCAGTCCGGCAAGACCCGCGCCGAAGTAGGCCAGTGCAAGCGTTTTGGGATCGGCCGCAAAATATGCGCCAAGCCGTGCATGCAGCAGCTGAAAATCTTCATCCGCAGCAAATTGCTCCGCCGCGTCTTTCGCGCGTTTATCCGCAAAGGAGTATACCCGCGTGCCTTCGGACAGCGTCTCTTTCAGGTAAGGCTGCAGCTCGTACTGGATGCGGCTGAAATACGCATACGGCAGCATAATCGGCTCGCTTGCGGCATACAGCGCATCTATCAGCCCACCAAGGTCGGCGGTGTTCTGAAGCCATTCGACCGGTTTGCGTGCAATCCCAACGCCGGCGAGATAGGCACGAATGCCCTCCTCCATCCCGGGAGACAGATGAAAGCTGCCGCGCAGGAACTCCTGCAGCACATCTCGGTCCGCGCTCAATACGCCGATCAGCTCATCATCGGAAAGGCCAGCCCGCGCGCACAGCAGATAACCGATCATGCGCCGCGTGATGATGGGACTGAAATGCTTGCGCGAGATGAGGCCTTCAAAAGCGGCGTTGATATACTGTGCCGCGCCGGTATACACCTGTGCGCCGGCATCGCCGCTGCGCCAGCTCAGCGCGTTATTGGCAAGGATGGACAAGTAAGCCGCATCCGGCGACGCGCTGAAGATTTCCAGCAGGCGGCTGCGCTGGCCCGCGGTCAGCGTGCGGCCTGCCAGCGCCAGCGTTTTATTGATGATCGCCTTTGCGTCATCCAGTGACAAGCGGCCCAGGTGAATACAGTCGTGCGCGGCGCTGATCTCAGCCTTCGTCTCGGCATACAGGGCTTCGTCCATTGATAGCACCAACCGTATAGCGGGAGAAGGCAGGGTTTTACCCAAAAGCGTACGCAGCAGCATGCGGTATTTCGTTGCGTTTTCGATTCCGTCCAAAAACACGACCGCTGCCCGTCCCTTTTGGGCGGTATATTCCGCCAGGTAAGTCTGCGCCGCAAGCGCATCCGCCTGCTGTGCAATGGGGTGATCCTCCCCGCCCAATTCCGCGCAGATGCCGTATAACAGGTTTTTCACATCGGCAGAAGCTGCCGTGGCCCCGATGAAACGCATGATCACATCCGCATTGCCGTCCTGTGCTACGCGGCTGGCAAGCTCCGCCATCAGGGACGATTTCCCACTTCCCGGGCCGCCTAGGATGAACAGCGGTTTTGCGCCTTGTATCTTGCGGGGTAAAAACAGGCTTTTGCGCGGAAAGACGAGCGTCGGCGACATCCATGCCCGACGGATGTCCGTTTCTCTGCCGGCAAATGCCCTGTGATAGTCTTCCATTTTCCCGTGGTGATAGCTGATCTCATCCCCCAGCTCATTTGCGTTTGATTTTTCCATTTCACGATGGATATGGGCTTCGATCTGCGCGTAAACCGCATCGCAAAACTCCTTGAGCTCTTCGTCCCTCTCGCCGGCTGCCGAGAGGTCCAGCGTATACCGGATAGGATTTTTCACCATGGCCGCCACATCATCGCGCAGCTGCAGCGCCTGTGCATAGGCTTTTTCATCGCGGCTGCCGTCATCACGCGTGTCGTAATACTGTGCGATATTTTCTGGCGGCACATTGCGCAGGTGCCGCACCGCGCATATCGAGCCGCCCGGAAAATCCGGCAGGCGCAGGCGCGCCATCAGCTCGCGATGGGTGGCGGAAGCAAACAGTGCCAGCCATTCCTGCCGGTTTAAGGACAGCTTTTCCGCCGCCGTAAACAGCATGCTTCGCAGCTCGTCCTCCGTGCTGTCCTTTGGAATGGACACAAAGGCATAGCTCGCGGGAATCGCATTATTGTCCTCCACATAAGCTGTTTCCAGCTTGCCGCGCTGCTGTGGCGGCAGTACGGAAAGGATGCGCCTATAAATCGCATGGTCAATGTATTGGGGCAAAGGCCGCCAGCCGTAGCGCTCGCCCGCCAGAAAGATAAAATTAGGGCGCGGCGTCACGCGCTGGCAGCGCTCAATCTCATTGAGGCAAATGCCCAGCGTGGAATAATCCTGTGAATCCTGCACGGAAATCCCCCAGCGCAGATCAATCACCTGAAAGGCGCACCCGTGCTTATGACACAGTTCCGCGGCCTTTGGAAAGACCGTTTTGTGCAGCGCGTTACGCTCCAGGATGAAATCATTGAACGTGGAAGAGATGAATATTCTAAGCGTAAGCATGGCAATATCTCCTTCCCGCAGGGGCTGCCGCTCGGTATGCCCGTTTCCGGAGAAATCATCGTTCCTTCGGCCGCCGGCATCGCACGCTCCGCGCCGTTAAGGATGGTTTGAAACACACAGGAGAAACGCACCGCGCTGTCGATTGCTGTTAACAGGCGGGTATGCGGTGACAGCGTATGATAAGCCGTATGATTTCTATGGAAGAGCCATGGATAATAATAGCAGTGTAACACGACAATTTGTCTGAATCAATACTTGCCGCAAATCCTCCGGGCCGCAGGCAGAGCAGCCGTCTCCTGGTTGTTCTCCCTCTTAAGGACAGCCAAAATAAGGCAGCGTTCAGTCTGCACATTCATCAAAAAAGCGTCAATGTTGTAACAGCATTGACGCCCTTATGCAGTCATTGGATAGATCCAATGTCCCTTATTGCCGTTTGCCGGAATACGCGCAGCCTGCAAGCTTGCGTTATTGGAGCGCAAGCATGCCGTCGGAAAGCATTTGGCCGCTCTTGCTGTCAAAAAGCAGAATGTTGCTGCCGGAGAGATCGAAACGTACTTTGGTTCCGATTTTGTACAGCACGCCGCCAAACACGACGCCTGTGAGCAGGAAATTCCCGATTTTAATGCGCACGGTAGTCTCCATACCGGCAGGCATGGCACTGAATATTTCACCCTCCAGCCTGCCGTTTTCGTGGATGGAAACGGCTTCCGGACGCACGCCGATAACGAACTGCGCACTTTCGCGCATGGCTTCAATCTCCGCATCGTCCAGGCCAACCGTTAAAAAGCGGGGGCTGAACTTCTTGCTTTCGTTATCCTTTACTACACTTTTCCCCTTGCGTTCAATATCCGATTTCTCATCCACAGCCAGCGTTTCGGCTTCCAGCCGCTTGATGGTCTGTGCAATATCCACGTTTTTTGCGCACTGGAACACACCCTGCATGTTTTGGAAAAATGTGAGGCGTACGGTTCCGTCCGCTTGTTGGCTGCCGCTGGCAGCGATAAAGTTAATCGACGGATTGCCCACAAAATCCGCAACAAATAGATTGTCCGGCGTATTGTATACGGTCATCGGTTCGGCGTACTGCTGCAGCACCCCGTTGTTGATCAGGCAGATTTTCGTAGCGAGCGTCATGGCTTCCATCTGGTCATGGGTCACGTAGATAAAGGTGCTGCCGGTTTCCAAATGCAGCCGCTGCAGCTCGGAGCGCATTTCAAGCCGCAGCTTCGCATCGAGGTTTGACAACGGCTCATCCATAAACAACACCCTGGGGCCGGGCGCCAGCGTACGCGCAATGGCCACGCGCTGCTGCTGCCCGCCGGACAGCTCGCTGGGATAGCGGTCCATAAACATCCCGATTTTCACAATCCGCGATACCCGACGGACAACCAGGTCGATCTCCTCATTGGTCAGCTTGCGCACACGCTGTCTGGGCTGCCCGTTTTGCAGGATTTCAAAGGTATCGCTCAGCTCCGTGCCGTCCGCCTTTGCCTGTTCACGCCGGCGGTCGGCTGCTGCCTGCTGCCTGGCGGCGGCTTTTTTGGCAACCGCAGCGCTATCGCTTGCGGCATGCAGGCGCAGCGCCATAATCTCTTTGGCCGTAAACTGGGAAATTTCATAGGTATCGATCAGGCGGAGCAGTGCCTTGTCCTCATTGCGTTTTTCATCCTGCCCCAGGGCATCGCGTAATAGCGTGACGAGCTCCCCCGGCTGTGAAAATATCTCTGCCAGGCGGGCGGCTTTGCGGGCGGCCCAGTCCACCTCGGGCATGCTTTCCTTGATGTTGGAAAGCCCAAAGGCAATATTCTGGTACACTGTCATATTCGGCCACAGGGCATAGTTTTGGAACAGGAACCCGACCTTGCGGTTGTTGGCGGATATATTGATGCCAAGCTCGCTGTCGAAAACCGGCACGCCGTCGATGGTAATCCTGCCGCTGGTTGGGGTTTCCAGCCCTGCGATCATACGCAGCGTGGTCGTTTTGCCGCAGCCGGACGGCCCCAGCAGCGTCACGAAGGCGTTGTCGTCGATGACCAGGTTCAGCGCATCCACCGCGTAAAACGAGCCCCAGCGCTTGGTGACGTTCGTCAGTTCAATGCGTGCCATGTCAGTTTCCTCCAATTCCC
>DAOPIR010000111.1:0-9798 GCA_035399245.1 Candidatus Limiplasma sp. | reverse complement strand
GCGTGAAGGGTGACGGCGTGGCCGTATGCATGACGGAAATGATCACCCATATCCGTCATGCATACGGCCACGCCGTCACCCTTCACGCCGCCAAAGGTCAGGCGTGCGGGATCGGCCTTGCCGCCGATGCCCAGCGGATGAACCTCGATAGCGGGCTTGGTAGCCGCAAACGACGGTGAAACCTCCAGCATATGCGCGCCCAGCACATAGCCGTCCACCATGTCATAGGTGTAGTCTTCCATAAAGCCCGTTGCGCCTTCGCGGCCCTCGGCCATCTTCCAGAGTACGGCGTTGAGTGCGCTGGTCTTGTAATCGCCTTCTGCGCCGAAGCCGATGCCCTTGCCCTGCATGCGCTGGGTTGCCAGGCCCGGCAGCTGCTTAAGGCCGTACAGATCTTCAAACGTATCGGTATACGCACCGACGCCGTGCGCGGCCACAAACTGGTCCAGCGCGATTTCATAACGTGCCTGTTCCTTTACGGCGTCCATGTTATCGGTTTTGAAGGTATAGGCCGCTTTGTATTCCGCAATCTTTGCGCCTACCTGCTCCTCGGTTACGGCGTTGACCAGCGTTACCAGGTCGCCGATCGCGTAGTAGTTTACTTCCCAGCCATAGCGAATCTGGCTTTCCACGCGGTCGCCGTCGGTCACAGCCACCTGACGCATGTTGTTGCCAAACATGGCCACCTTCAGCTTGCGGGAGAAATCCAGCGCCTTGGCAACCTGTGCAAACTGCTTGAGCTGCGCAATCACGTTTTCATGCTGATAATACCCTACCACGATCTGCCGCTTGATACCCAGCCGCGCGCAGATGAAGCCATATTCGCGGTCACCGTGCGCCGCCTGGTTGAGGTTCATGAAATCCATATCGATGGTATCGTAGGGCAGGCGCTCGTTTGCCTGCGTGTGCAGGTGGCACAGCGGCTTGCGCAAAATCTGCAGGCCTTTGATCCACATCTTGGCGGGCGAGAAGGTGTGCATCCACGTGATCACGCCCACACAATCGTCATCCACATTGGCTTCCTGCATTACGGCGATGCAGCTTTCGGAATTGATAACGGTCGGTTTCCACTCCACCGCAACGGTATCTAAAAGTTTGCCGTTAAGGTATTCCACCATTTTCTTGGTGTCCAGCGCAACCTGTTTGAGCGTCTCCTCCCCATAGAGATCCTGACTGCCGGTGATAAAATACAGTTTTTTCATTTGTGTTCTCCTCCTTGACCATAATAGGCATTTTTGCCGTGTTTGCGCAAATAATGTTTATCCATCAGGTATTGATCTGCCTTGCCCGCCTGCGGGTTGATCGCCTCGGTGAGCACAGACATTTTTGCCACTTGTTCCAGCACCGCGGCATGGTATACGGCTTCATCCGCATCCTTGCCCCAGGCAAAGGGACCGTGGTTTTTCACCAGAATAGCGGGCACTTCCATCACATTTTTATTCTGCAGGGTTTCGATGATCACCAAGCCGGTGTTCTTTTCGTACGCGGATTCGATTTCCTCCTGCGTAAGCGCTCTGGCACAGGGAATGTCCCCGTAAAAGTAGTCCGCGTGCGTGGTGCCGTAAGCAGGCACAGCGCGCCCCGCCTGTGCAAACGCCGTAGCGTATGTAGAGTGCGTATGCACAATACCGCCGATGTCGCCAAACGCTTTGTAAAGTTCGATATGCGTGGGCGTATCGGACGAGGGCTTCCACTTACCGTCCACCACGTTGCCGTCCAGATCAACCACCACCATGTCCTCCGGCGTCATCCCGTCGTAGGCAAGGCCGCTGGGTTTGATCACCACAAGGCCCTTTTCACGGTCGATGGCGCTGACGTTGCCCCAGGTAAACAGCACCAGACCATGCTTGACCAACGCCAGATTGGCATTGCAAACCTTCTCTTTCATGTGTTTGAGCATCTTCTAATCCTCCACTGCGGCGTGCTCCGCTTTGAGTGCCTTTTCAAAGCGTGCCAGGTACTTTTCAAATCCTTGTACGCCTTCTGCCTCCGGTGAAAGGGTGGACCGCTTGGCATTGGCGAACACCTTATTTTCCAGATAGCTTTCCAGCGCCTCGCCCGTTTCCTTATTCAGCCGATAGGCTGCCAGCAGCGCCATACCGTAGGCACCGCCTTCGCCGGCGGTCTCCATCACCGATACGGGCGCGTTCATCGCGTTCGCCAGATATTGCTGCCCGATCTTCGGCGCTTTGAAAAAACCGCCGTGTCCGGTCAGGCAGTCGATGCCCACCTGCTCTTTATGGAGAATCCGCATACCGATGGCAAGCGATGCCAGCGCGGCGTACATCTGCGCCTTAAAGAAATTGGCAAGGGTAAACTTGCTGTCCGCATCGCGCAGCACCATGGGCGCGCCCTTGGAAAATCCCGTAACATGCTCACCGGACAGATAGTTTACAACCACCATGCCGCCGCAATCCGCGTCGCCCTGCAGGCTGTACTCGTACATTTTGTCATAGATTTTATAAATGCTGGTTTCCTGCCCAAATGTGCCCAGAAATTCCTTATAGGTCTCCGCCCAGGCATTGATGTCGGAGGTACAGTTGGCACAATGCACCATTGCTACAGGCTTGCCCGAGGGTGTCGCCACGATATCGATCTGGGAATAAGGATAAGACAGCGGCTTTTCCAGCACAATCATGGAAAAAATCGACGTACCTGCCGATACATTGCCCGTTCGCGCAGCCACGCTGTTGGTGGCTACCATGCCGGTGCCCGCGTCGCCCTCCGGCGGCGCTACCGGAATGCCGGCCTTTAGCACGCCGCTGGGGTCGAGCAGCCTTGCGCCTTCTTCGGTCAGCATACCCGCATCCTCGCCGGCCATGCGTATCGCAGGCAGCATGTTTTGCACCTTCCAGGGCAGATGATAGGGTTCTACCAGTGCATCAAACTTAGCAATCCGACCTGCATCGTAGCGGTTGCCATCCAACGGGAACATGCCGCTTGCTTCGCCTACGCCGATGACAAACTCACCCGTAAGCATCTGGTGGACATAGCCTTCCAGCGTATTGATATGATCGATCTCTTTCACATGCGCTTCGCCCGTGCGTACCGCATGGTACAGGTGGGCAATGCTCCAGCGCTGCGGGATATTGCAGCCGAACAGTTTCGTCAGCTCCTCGCTTTCCTGAGCCGTCATGGTGTTGCGCCATGTGCGAAACGGCACCAACAGCTTGCCGGCTTTGTCAAAGGGCAGGTATCCGTGCATCATGGCCGAAATTCCAAGTCCTTCAATGCTGACGGGCGACTGAACCGATGCCAGAAGCTCGGCTACGGCGGCCCGCAGCCCTGTCCACGCTTCCTCCAGCGGATAGGTCCAAATGCCGTTTTCAAAGCGGTTTTCCCAGGTAAATCCACCCTGGGCAACCACTTGATGCTGCTGGTTAATCAGCACGGCTTTGATTCGCGTTGAGCCCAACTCAATCCCTAAATATGTCTTTTGTGCGCTCATTTTTGTGTCTCTCTCCTTTATGAAAGTCATACTTGTCCGTACATCTTTGTCTGCATTATAGCGCAATCCACAGATAATTTCAATCGTTATTCTTCGTGATCCTTCCACGGCAGCACCGCGCTGGTGCAATGCCGGCTATGGAGTAAATCCAACAGTTTTTCCGCCGCATGGCTGCCGATATCCGCCTTTGGGCTATCCAGCGAAAACACGGGCTCAGGTGACAGCGACGCATAGGTGGAATGGTCAAAGCTGGCGATGGCAAGCGGATGAAGATTGCCCGCATGAACGGCTTTGGCAATCAGCAGCGCAATCTCGTCATTATAGCAAATCACACCGTCACAGGCGTTCAGCCTGTTCAGCGTTGTGTTCAGCACATCTTCCCTGTTTTCCGTGGTAAACCAGAACACCAGCTCATCGTGGATTTCCAGCTCGCGCTCCAGCATTGCCTCGGCATAGCCGGCATAACGCCGGTGCCCCTGAATATCGTCGCTTTTGAAGATGCCCGCAATCCTTCGGCATCCCTTATCCAGCAGATAACGGCAGGCGGTCTTGCCGCCGCCCCGATCGTCCGACACCACGTGGGGTATGCGGTGCAGCTCCGGATAATATCCGTTGATAAACACCATCGGAATTCCTTGCTTTTGCAGCGTTTGGTACCGATCGATATTGGGATTTGGCAGCGCGGTTTTGGTCCCTTCCACAATAATCCCGTCAATCGGCTTGGTCAGCAGCTCGCCCAGGATTTTACGCTCGTTTTCCACGCGGTTATAGGTAGCGTACAGCATGGACGCATACCCGTTTTGCGAAAGAACGCCGTCAATCCCCTTAAGGATTTCGGGAAAAATATATTCGCCGATATAGGTCGTTACAACCGCGATGTTGTACGTGGATTGCTGGCGAACGGCGTCGCGCAGATAGGTTCCGCTGCCGCGTACGCGATACACCAGCCCTTCATGCTCCAACAGGTTGATTGCCTGACGCACCGTGTGCCTGCTGTATCCCGTTTGCCGCATCAGCTCATGATCGCTGGGCAGGCGCGTTCCGTTAGGATACGCGCCGCCGCGGATGTCACTTTTTAATTTATCGGCAACAATACTATACTTGGATTTGGTCATCAGCAGCTCCTCAGAAGTCTTTCCTTTGAAGCATATCACATCTTTTTCTGTTTTCAAGCGGTTTCACGATTGCTTCCATGAAGTATTTACAGCCGGCGCTTGCCTGTACGGCCAATGCCAAATCAATCATCCGAAATCACTTACAGATTCGATAAGCCGGCATTTACGACTTTAAAACGGTTTCAACTTGCTTGGCATGGAACAGCTTGAGGCCGCCTTTGTTCCGGTTGGCCAGCACAACGCTTTGCAGCATAATGAACAGGCATAGCATGGCGCCTGTGGTGATGCTTTGCCACCATGGATCCCGCAGACCCGAGGCAAGAACAATCGCCTTGATGGTTGCCAGTGTAAGAACGCCAAAAAACGTACCGATCACGTTACCAACGCCGCCGGTAAGCAGCGTGCCACCGATAATGGAGGACGCAATCGCGTTCATCTCAGCCGCCGTCGCATTGGTGGCGTTGCCTGCACCGGTATGGGTGAGGAACACAAACCCGCTGATGCCCGACAGCAGACCGGTGATCAGGTAGGCAAAAAACGTATTGCGCTTGACGTTGATGCCCAGCATCAACGCGCTTTGCCGATTGCCGCCGATTGCGTAGAGATTGCGGCCAAGTTTTGTCCATTTCAAAAGAATGAACACAAGGATCACAACCACCAGCGCAATCACAACGCCGATTTCCAATCGGCCGGGGATCAGGTTGCCGTTTTTGGCCACATATCCAAGCCACGGAATTTCGATCCGCGCGCTTTTCAGTGCCAAAAAGGCTTCGTTCATCGCCGTGGCAGGCTCATCGCAAACCACGGTAATCATGCCCTTGGCAAAAAACATACCCGCAAGCGTAATGATGAAGGGTTGGATTTCCAGATAGGCGATCAAATATCCCTGTACCAATCCAAATCCGAGCCCAATTCCCAGCGAAATCAGCACCGCGGTAAAAACGCTGCCGGTCAGGCTGTTCAGATGCACGACGCAGACCATAACTACCAATGCTGTAATGCCGCCTACGGAAATATCAATGCCGCCGGCAACCATTACAATGGTCAGCCCGCAGGAGATAATGATCAGATACGCATTGTTATTGAAAATATCAAACAGCTGCTGCGGCCTTTTAAAACCTCCGCCCCAGATAACAATCGCCAAAACGTACATGACGACAAAAATACAAATCGTAATGGTTACCAGAAGCTGGGTATCGGTGAGCGGTTCTCTGCGCTTGTCGCCGTCAATCGCGCCCAAAGCTCGTTTATTCGTGTTCATATACTAGCTCCTTTCCGTTACAGGCGCGGTTTTCTTTGCGATCCTTGCCCATATGCGACTGGCCAAATCCTTGACGACGGGAGAGCCGATGACCACCAGCAGGATGATAACCACTGCTTTATAAGCTTTGATTTCCGAAGAAGAAACCTTCATGGCGTATAATGTGGTCGTCAATGCTTGAATCGTATACGCGCCAAGCACCGAACCGGTCATATTGAATTTTCCGCCGTTGAGTGCGTTGCCGCCGATTGCCACCGCTAAAATAGCGTCCATCTCGATTTCCAATAAAATAGTTTCATGGTTGATAAGCCCCAGCCGGCTTACGCGGATACAGCCGGCAACGGCGACACAAACACCCAGGATCATAAAGGAAAGCAGCTTGATCCAGGTGGAGTTAATGCCATTCAGGCGGGCTGCCTTTTGGTTGATACCAACCGCTTGCGTATAAAAACCCAGATTGGTAAACTTGAACAGAAGGGCAAATATAATACCGCATATAATCACGATGAATACAGGGGTTGGGATCGGTATTCCCGGAATAAAGCCGCCGATCGCCTTAATGATCGAGCTGCTGACAGTCGGCGTGGCGCCCCCGTTGATCCAATAGGCAATGGAACGGCCGCAGGTAAACAGGATCAGAGTCGCGATCATAGGCTGGATATCGAAATATGCTACCAACGCGCCGTTGAACGCACCGAAGATGATCGATACGACCACGCAGGCCAGGAAGCCCAGGATTACCGTCATCGGCGTAATCTCACCGCCGCGAAGCACTTTCACAAATACGCTGCCCGCAATGGCCGCGGTGGCGCCTACGCTGATGTCCTGTCCTCCCGATGCAGAGGTTACCAGTGTCATGCCCATTGCCAATATAGCGAGCTCGGACGCGCTGTTGAGGATGCTGATCAGGTTGCCTGTCAGAACAATATTCCCATCGTTGTTCGTAGTCAGGCTCACGGAGAAAAAGCTCGGATCCCGTATCAGATTGAAGATAATCAGCGTTAATATAGCGATGATCGGGATCAGCAGCTGGGAATATCCATTTTTCAGGCGTGATGATTTTCTCAAATCTCTTTTCATCCTATTCCGCCCCCTTTGCAATGGTGTGCATTACGTTGTTCTGCGTAACGTCGCTGCCCTTTAATTCACCGACGATATTGCGGTCGCGCATCACGATAAGCCGCGAACAGGTTCTGAGCATTTCTTCGATTTCGGAAGAAATAAAGGTAATGCTCATCCCCTCCTGTGCAAGCTTTAACACAAGCTTTTGAATCTCGACCTTGGTGCCGATGTCGATGCCGCGTGTGGGCTCGTCCAAAATCAGATACTCCGGATGCGTAAGCAGCCAGCGTGCCAAAATCACCTTTTGCTGGTTTCCGCCGGACAGCGATTTCAGCGGTGTATCCAGCGAGGCGGTTTTAATATCCAGCGCCTTGATGTATTCGTTGGCAAATTTCTCGGCATCGGCACGCGAAATGGGTTTGAAGAAGCCTTTCATCACCTGCAGCGCAAGGATGATATTATCCCGCACCGATAAATCGGCAATAATCCCATCCCGTTTCCGATCCTCCGGCAGGTAACCGATCC
This sequence comes from Candidatus Limiplasma sp., assembly GCA_035399245.1. Lineage (GTDB taxonomy): Bacteria > Bacillota > Clostridia > Christensenellales > Aristaeellaceae > CAXXOK01. The sequence continues at coordinate 2,387 of DAOPIR010000111.1, read as the reverse complement.
CGTTTTTCATTGCTTGAATCGGTTTGTGAACTTTTGTGGCTTTGCCGTTTACTGCAACCTTTCCGTTGGTAACCTTATCGGCGCCAAAAATCGCACGCACGCTTTCGCTTCGGCCGGATCCCAGCAGCCCGGTAAATCCATTCACTTCGCCTTTATAAATTCTGAAGTCAAACGGATTGGGGCATGCATCGCTTGCCAAATGCGCCGCCTCGTAGGTCGGCGTATCCTTTTCGTTATACGATTCTTCGTTTTTCTGGATTACGGACAAATCGTCCAGCTTCTTACCGATCATCTTCGAAACCAGCTCCACCTGCGGCAGGTTTTTGATATCATAAGAACCGACCAGTTCCCCGTTGCGTAAAACGGTGATCCGGTCGCTTACCTCGTACACCTGTTCCAAAAAGTGGGTGACGAATATAATACCCACGCCGCGGGATTTGAGGTTTCGCATTAAATTAAATATCATGTCAACCTCTTGCTCATCAAGCGAAGAGGTTGGTTCATCCAAAATCAGAACCTTGCACTCCATATCCACCGCACGCGCGATAGCGACCATTTGCTGCACAGCCAGCGAGCAGTTGGCAAGCTGCTGTTTGGGTCTGGCGGGAATGCCGAGATTTTTTAAAAGTTCACCGGATCTTTTCACCATTTGACTCCAGTGAACGATATTGCTTTTATCCCTGCCGATAAACATATTTTCCGCAACCGTCAGGTTTGGGCAAAGCGTAATTTCCTGGTATACCGTGCTGATTCCCAAATCCTGTGCTTCCTGTGGGGATTTAATATTAATATTGTCTTTGACGCCTTCCAGGTTGATAACACCGGAATCTTTTTCATATACACCGGTCAGTACCTTAATCAAGGTGGATTTTCCGGCGCCGTTTTCACCCATCAGCGCATGGATTTCTCCCTGGCGAAGCGTGAAATCAACATCATGGAGGGCTCGTACGCCCGGAAATGTCTTGCATATCTTTCGCATGGACAAGACGACATCGTTTTGCATACCCGTTTTCTCCTTCAATCCATTCCAAAGCTGTCTGTAACAATCGGGCCGGCACTGTACATATAAATATGCGGTGTGGTTACGCGGAAATTCTCCACATAGCCACACCGCGTGATCTTACCCTACAATAGCTTTTCAGCTATGTCGATTACTCGCCGAGGCCGTAGTTATCGATGTCTTCCTGGGTAATGGTAGTGGCGTCGAAGCCTTTTTCTTCATTGTAGATGATCTTGCTTTCGAGATCAAGGCTTTCGCCGGCTTCCAGCTTCTGGATCATGTCGCTGATAACCTGCGCCTGGAACGGGCTGCACTGGCCATCATAGTTCCAGTTGCCTGCCAGCAGTTCCCGAAGGGCCCACTTGTTGCAGTCAAAGCCCATCACGATCACATCGCCGTCTACGCCATGGGTGATGCCGGCTTCGTCCAGCGCCGCAACAGCGCCGCGGGCCATGCCGTCGTTCTCAGCATAGATTACGTTGAATTCTTCACCGGAGTTGATCACAGACTCAACGATCTGCTTGGCGGTCGCTTCGTCCCACGTTGCGGTCTGCTGCACGACACACTCCATTGTGCCTGCTGTAAACTGCTCGTCCAAAGCGGTGGTACGGCCGATCTGCGCAGCAGAGGTCATAGCGCCCTGAATGTGGATGACTTTGTAGGATTCGAGGTTTTGCGCCAGCAGCCAGTTAACGGCCGTAACGCCTTCCTGCGACATATCGGACACGACGGCTGCCTCGTAGAGGCTCTCATCACAATCGATCAGACGGTCGAACAGGAACACTTTGATGCCGGCTTCCTGAGCGGCTTGCAGCGTAGCATCCCAACCGGTGACTTCTGCGGCAGAGATCAGGAGGTAATCAACACCATCGGTGATGAACTGCTGCGCGGCCGCAAGCTGCTCATCATTCTTCAGGCTATAAAAAGTAGATACATCATAGCCGTTTTCAGCGGAGAAAACCGTTTCCATGTCCTTGACGTTGGCTTCACGATAGCCGGATTCAGAGGGCGGATTGTTTACGATACCAACGGATACTTCCGCGGAAGCAAGCGCATAGCTTCCAATCAAGGTCAATACGAGTGCCAGAGCGAGTAACATGCGAGCCATTTTTTTCATGATTGTGCATCTCCTTATTCTGTTTGAGGCGGTTATAGTACTCCCCTCTATTGTTTTTATTATCTGAAATCAATGGCATCAATACAAGCTACGTCTTTCACTATTTAGTTGAGTATTTTATGAAGTTTTGCCCTCCCCGCTTCCGTCAGTCATAAAATGTTGAATATTTTCCGATTCATTTGGGATATTTTACGATAATTGCTGCTTGCGGAACTCTCTGGGCGACAGCTCCGTATATTTTTTAAACAGATAGCTGAAATAATGCGGATC
>DAOPIR010000110.1:0-9872 GCA_035399245.1 Candidatus Limiplasma sp. | reverse complement strand
CGCCGATCAGATAGCCGTCCGTAGTTTCGGCCGCAGACAGCGCGCTCAAGTAGATGCCGCCGCCGCAAGCAAAGACGATTTCGGTGCCTTCGGCATACCAGCTGTCCATCTTGGCTTTGATTTCATCAGAGGGGCTGAAGGAACCGGAGTACCAGTACTTCACTTCGGGGGTCACGCCAAGTGCCTGCGCGGCGTAGTCGATGCCCTGAATGTAGCCATAGCCATAGCGCACAACGGCGGGCACATCGATGCCGCCCAGGAAGCCAAGCTTGGTGTAGCCGTCCATCACGGCCGCATAGCCGGCCATGAAACCGGACTGCTCTTCTTTGAACAGCATGTTGGTTACATTGGAGGGGAATGCGTCGGCAGCAATGGTCAGGTCAACGCCGATGAAGATAACATCGGGGTTATCGGCGGCTGCTGTCAGCACAGCGGTATTGAACAGATAACCGGGAACCACGACAACCTTGGCGCCATATTCGATAGCGGTCGTAATGCTCTCAATACGGGCATCATCGCTGTCTTCAAACGGCTTATAATACGCGTAGTCTACATCTTTTACCAGGCCGTTGGCCTCGGCAAAGGCTTCCAAGCCTTCCCAGGTGCTTTGGTTGAAGGATTGGTCGTCAATGTTACCGACATCGGTAACCAGAGCGAAGGTAATATCGTCAGCCAGCGCGACAGCGCTTACCGACAGCATGATCACAAGAGAAAGGAATACCAAAAGTGCTTTTTTCATGATAATTTCCTCCTTGTTAATTTGTGCTTTCTATAGCACTCTCTCCCTATCATAGCAGACTGCCATGTTAAAAACAAGAATACACTTTATGAATATTCTGTTACATATAGGGCATGGTAAGGGAATACAGCCTTACACCGGCTGGAATTCGCACATGGTTTGGATAATATACTCGATCTCGTCACGGGTAAGCTCCGGAAACACCGGCAGGCAAACCGTCTGTTTGGAAATCATTTCCGCCATCGGCAGATCACCCGGTTGATAGCCTAGATAATCCAATGCCTTTTGCAGGTGGAGCGGCAGCGGATAAAACGGCGCGCAGCCAATGCCGTGCGATGCCAGATATTGCATTAGCGTTTCCTTATGCTCGCAGCGCAACGCATATTGATGCCATACGGGTTTTACATTATTTGTCACAAAAGGAGTTTTGATATATTTACAATCCTTTAAGCCTTGCGTGTACTGCGCGGCAATCTGGGACCGCATGAGATTGAAGCGATCCAGATAGGGGAGCTTAATCGATAAAACCGTCGCCTGCAGCGCATCCAGACGCGAATTATAGCCTACCAGATAGTTGAAATACTTATACGGATTGTAAAGCCCTGTCGGTGCGGCGGTGCCTTCCAGCTCGTCAGGGGCTCCGGTAAGGTACGATAATGCTTTAGCGCCGTTTTGACCCATTCCGTGCTGTAGGTAGGCGCGGCACAGCGTTTCCGTACGATCGTCATTGGTCGTGATCATTCCGCCGTCACCAAACGCGCCAAGATTTTTGGTGGGGAAAAACGAAAAGCATCCGACGTCGCCCAGTGAGCCTGCTTTTTTACCGCCAAACTCCGATCCGACTGCCTGGCACGCATCCTCGATCACTTTAAGGCCGTATTGCTTTGCAATCCGCAGGATTTCGTCCATCTGCGCGGGCTGCCCGAAGATATGCACGGGCAGAATGGCCTTGGTTCTGGAGGAAATTTTCCGCTCAATCGACGCGGGATCGATATTGTAGGTATCGGGATTCACATCCGCAAACACCGGCGTTGCACCTACGTTGACGATGGGCTCCACCGTGGCAAAAAACGTAAACGGCGTGGTGATTACTTCGTCTCCCGGGCCGATCCCCAGCGCGCGCAGGGAAATCAACAGCGCATCGGTGCCGCTGTTAAGGGCAATGGCATGCTTAACGCCGATATAAGCGGCAAACGATTCTTCAAACTTGTGTACAGCGTCTCCCATAATAAAGGAGCCGCCGGCCATCTGTGCCTCTACAGCGGGCTCCAGCTGATCCTTTAAGATCTGGTATTGGCGCGTAAGATCGAATATTCTAATTTTCATTTGTTTTCTTCCTTTTCATCTTCCGTATCGAAATTGATTCGTTCCCTTTCGATTACAAGCGGCTTTTTCATCTGGCGCTCGTTGATCATCAGGATGTAGGCGCTCAATGTTCCGATGAAAATCAGCTGAATGGAGCCAAGCAGGAACATACCGATCAGGATCGGCGCAATACCGACGGGGAAGTTATACCAATCGATCAGCTTGCGTACCAGATAGTACAGCGCAATGATCAGGCTAATCAGCCCCATGCCCAGACCGGTCGTTACCGCGTACTTCGGCAGCACGTTCGACACGCCGATAAAACGGTTGATGGCGGTATCAATCAGGTATCCGGCACCGGACTTGGACTTGCCGCTGCGGCGCGGCTGCTCCAGATAGTGCAGCTTCACAATCGGGTCGGCATACCGGATCACCATGTCCTGCATGCTGATCAGCGGATCGCCGGTTGCCTTGCAGATATCCAAAAACTGACGGGTGTACATGGCCGCACCCGTAAAGCCCGGCAGCGTATCCTGCTCGGAAAGCTTGGAGGACATCCAATAATAGATTTTGCGTAAAACGCGGATCTTGTCGGACTTGCTGTTTTGTTTAATGGGAGCGACGACCATTGCACCGTTTTCCCAAGCATCAATCATATCGCCAACCAGCGATACCGGTACCTGAAAATCCGCGGGAATCATGATCACACAATCGCCGCTGGCCTCGTAGAGCGCATGCAGGGCGGAAGTGTTGGGAAAATTTTTCCCGTTCAAGATAACCTTGATGCGCTTGTCCTTCTTCGCAATGATCCGCAGACGGTCCTGCGTACCGTCGTTGGAGCAATTGTCGATGAATAGAATTTCATAGGTGTATTGCGTATAGTTTTCCAGCAGCTTGGTTACTGCCTCGCTGATGGGTTCCACGTTCAGCACTTCATTGCGGCAGGGAATGACAATGCTTATTTTGCTCATACTGTGCACCTCCGTGTTAGCGGGAACAGCGTTATTCCATCCCGATCAGGTCTTTTGCTTTCATGTCAATCTTCAGCTTTTCGGGATCGATCAAGTCCTGATGATCCTGATAATAGCGGTATAATTCTTCAATTGCCTGATACATAGGCGTGATTTTTAGGCCCTTGATTTCCGAGCGCAACCGGCTGTTGTCGCCCGTGTAGTCCAGATTGCGCTGTTGGCTTTTCAGATGAATTGCCAACGGTTTGCCGCTGATTTCGCGTACCATTTCCGCAAGCTTCGTAAGCGCATAAGGCGCTCCGTGGCAGACGTTGTAATCGTGATACTTCGGCGTGTTTTCCAAAAACCAGGTTACAATCGCCGGTAAATCCTCAATGTATAAAAAGTCAAACATACATTCCGAGCGTACGGAAAGCGGCATATTAAACACGGCCTTGCAGCATAGATTGGAGATAAACTTGATCTGCCATAGCTCATACTTGCCAAAGATGCCAAACAGCCGCAGATTATACATATTATCGGTCGTCTGCACGATGTGGTTCATCGTATACTTTGCCAGGCCGTATTCGCTGACGGGCAGCACGGAGGGAATGTCCGTTTCCTTTGCCATGCGGATGTGATCCCGCTTGTCAAACTCCGCGCCGGAGCCGAAATACAGAATCTTTTCAACGTGGTCGGACAGCCGGTGCAGGTTCCAGAACATCAGCATATCGTTGTAATATTCCTTTTCCAGTCCGTTAAACTCCGGTACATGCACGGCGCCGTGTACAATGGCATCAATCTTGTGCTTGTCCACATAACGGGCAACCTGATCGGTGTCCAGCAGCTCAAGCTCCGCATGCGTCGGCGTGTAAAGCCTGTACTGCGAAGCAAGCGCTTCTTTCAAGTTGCGACCGATAAACCCACGGCGGCTTGCACCGGTAATGAGTATACGTTTCATTGCTGGCGCCCTTCCCAGTTTGGCATATTGTCAAGCTGCTCTTGTTCCGGCAGGAAAGGATACAGGTTTTCCAAAAGTGAGGAGGAGAACGTACCGTCCTTATTCGCAATGGTCATGGATTTTGGAATTTCGTCAAATTTCAAGCTGCCGATGATTTCGCACAGGCAGGGCCGGTTATCCTTCATAATTTCATCCAGAACAGCGTCGATCTGTTCGTCGCTTTCAATTAAATAATAGGGCAGGCCGTAGGTTGCCGCAACTTCTTTGGGCGGGGCAAATCCCAAGCCGCTTTGCGGATCGCAGCCGGCAAAGTTGTTGTTGAAGTTATTGCGCTGCATGGTATACACCGAGGCATAGCCATGATTGGAAAAGATGAACAGCTTCAGCGGCAGATGATATTGGCTGATCAGGGCAAGCTCCTGAATGTTGGACTGCAGGCTGCCGTCGCCCTCCAGCACCAGCGTGCGGCGCTTGCCGCTTGCAAAGCAGCAGGAAATCGCGCTGGGTACACACCATCCCATGCTGCCAAGACCCATCGAGGTTACAAAGCTTTGCCCTTGTTTCAGTTCGTACGCCATATGCGATATGCCGCAGCTGCGCCCGGAGGACGACCCGACAAACACATCCGAAACCTTGGAACGATCGGACAGCGCTTTGGCAAAGCGGTATCCGTCCGTCTTTCCTTCATTGTCATAGGGCTGCGCTTCCCGATCCAGCGGATATTTTGCTTTGATGGCAGCACAGTAAGCTTTCCATGGCTCTCTCGGCTTGGCCTGATAGAATTTCTTTTGCGAAAGCATAGCGGGGATGAAATCGCCAAGATCCGCGGCAAATGTCATCGCAAACGGAATGCTCAGCTTATCGATTTCCGCACGCTCGATATCCACCATAACCTTTTTCGCCTGATAGGCAAAGTGCGGCTCGTCAAACGCGGTGATGGCCGGATTGAGGCGTGTGCCCAAAATCAACACAAAGTCGGCGTTCTGCAGCACATAGTTAGCGTAACGCGGGGCCGGAACGCCAGGGCAGCCCATGTACAGAGATTCCTCATCGCCAAACACACCCTTGGCGCGCCAGGTGGCAAGCACCGGAATTTGAAACGCCTCCGCCATACTGCGGATAGCCTGCTGCTGGCCCGAAGCCACGACGCCGTGCCCGATCAGGATCACGGGTCGCTCTGCGCGATTGATCAGATCATACAGTGATTTCAAATCATCGGTGGATACAGCGGAATTCTCTATATATCCCTCCGCCGCAGGATCAAAGCCTTTCAAGGTTTCGAGCTCCACATGAGCGCCCTGCACATCTAGCGGTACATCGATCCATGCGGGGCCGCGCCTGCCATGGGTGGCCAGATAAACGGCCTTTTCCATGTGATAGCGGATCTCGGCAGGATCCAGCACCGTGACGGCATACTTGGTAATGGGCTTGACCATAGGGATAATCGCTACTTCCTGCGCACCGTAAATGCGCAGACCTTTCAGCTGGCCCATCTGCTCGGTTTTGCATTGTCCGGAGATGTAAAGCGCAGGCGTAGAATCCAGCCATGCACCCGCGCAGCCGGTAACCGCGTTGGTGGCCCCCGGGCCGGTGGTCAGCAGGCATGCGCCAAGATGGTTGGTAAACTGGCCATAGCTTTCGGCGCAGATTCCGCTTGCCTGTTCGTTCAGGTTGAACACCAAGTCCAGGTCCTTCTGGCTTGCCACGCTGTCCAGCATATGCATCATTCCGCCGCCCGGAATGAGAAACAAATGGCGGATACCCTGATCAACCAAAAATTGTGAAATGTAATCCGATACTTTTATCATAGTTTTACCGTTCCTTTCCGGCAGGTATGAAATACAATTATCAGCATGGGGATAATCTCCAGGCAAACCGCGGCGGTAAACGCATACAAGGCGCCGATTGATCCGCAGGCATTTGTGAGGGGAAACGCCAGCGCCGTAAGCAGTACCGCGCCGATCAACATGGACAGCAGCATAAGCATCCGTTTGCGAATGGCGATCAGCACGGTAGACAGGAAGGTGGCCACCGTCAGAAAGCCACTGGAAATGATCGTCATCGGCAGCAGATACATATGGGGGAGAATCTCTGCCCCGAAGATCAGGCTGAACACCCAGCCGCCGACCCACTCGCCAAGCGGTACCAGCGCGGCGGTAATCAGCAGCACGGCCGCGGATATGATAACCACCTGCTTTTTAAGCCGCCCATAGTCCTTGCTGACGAAGTAGCGGGAGAGCGAAGGCATAATGACAAACCAAACGGAACCTGCCAGCGTATTCATGATCACCGTTACCATCGATACCGTGGCAAAATAGCCCAGGGTTTCGGCCCCGTAGAGGTCCTCCACCGCATACCGCATAAAGAACAGCATATAGGGGAGCACCAGAGTGCTCAGCATCAACGGGAAGCTTTCCTTCAGGATCGTTAAAATGCCCTGTGTGGAAAAGCCTTTGAGATTCGCGTCTTTCATGCGCGGGATATCATACAGGAGGATTGTCAGCAGGAAAACGGCTGCCATCAACAAAATTGCCCATAGCAGTCCCAGCCCTGCATACAGCATGGCCACAAATCCGGCAAGCGGCAGAAAGCTTTTCAGACAGAAAGAAAGCAGAATCCTGCCGTATTGATCCTTAAGCTGGTAATAGGTGAAAAGATAGTGCATCGCGGTTTCGCAGTACTTAAACAGCATATACGCGATGCTGCAAAGAATGGTATAACGATCAAAGCCGCAAAACGGCAAAACAATAAAAAACAACAACAGCGACGCAATGCTTGTGCCGGAATATGCGGCGGTATACTGTGCGGATTGAAAACGATGGGTTACATCGCTCAGCTGATAATTGCGGAGGTTGTACAGCGAGATAAAGCCGAAAATATTGGCATAGGAAATCACCAACGAGAATGTGCCGGAGACGTCGTATCCGGCAATACGTACCACAAACACGGTTGTAAGCCACTGGCAGCAATAGTACAGAACCGTACCCGCCGTATTGCGTACGGTGTTTGGCAGCGTTTGTGATGCCATCGCGTTAAAACCCTTCCTGTTATGCGCTTGCGGGTTTTCCCAAACGGGCGTTGCGCATCAAATCAATTCTCACATATCATAACAAAACAAAGCGTGTCTGTCCATTATCAGAATAGTATTCCAAGGTGCTCCAGAAGAATTTTCAATCCGATCAAAATCAGCACGCTGCCGCCGAAATACTCTGCTTTACGTTTATACCGCACCCCGAAGTGCTGTCCGATGATAACCCCGAGAAAGGAGATAATAAACGTAACACACCCGATCACAGTCGCTACAGGCAGGATAGGCGTATCCAAAAACGCGAAGGTAACGCCGGCAGCCAGCGCATCAATGCTGGTTGCAACAGAGAGAATAAAAAGCTCGCCATAGTTGATGTTCAACTGGCAGGGCTCTTCTTCCTCATCCTTGCTGCGATAGGCCTCCCAGATCATTTTCAGCCCGATAAAAGCCAAAAGCACAAAAGCGATCCAATGATCCAGCGATCCGATCTGCTGGTAAAACTGCCGGCCGATCAGCCATCCAATCGCCGGCATGAGTGCTTGAAAGCCCCCAAAAAAGAGGGCAATCACCGTAGCATATCCATATTGAATTTTTCGCATACACAAGCCTTTGCCCATCGCTACGGCAAAGGCGTCCATTGCCAGTCCTACCGAGATGAGCAGCAGCTCTATCAACGGAGAAACACTCCCATCCGTTAAAACATTTTTACATTGTTGAAATGGTCTGATCAACCTGCTGGCGGATCATGCGGATTTCCGTAAGCTTTTCGCTTACGGCGCGATCCAGCTGTTTCATCACTTCATCAATATGCGTGAACACTTCCTTATACAAAGCGTCAACCTCTTCCTGCGTTGCCTGTTTCAGCTCTTCGGATTCCAATCGTGCCCGGGCAACAATTTCCTGTTCGTTGACCAGCTGTTTGGCGCGCGCTTCGGCGTCGGCAAGCATCCGGTCGGCGTTTCCCTTAGCCTCCGCCATCATTTTACGTGCCTGCTCCTGGGCGTGACCAAGCATTTCCTGCGATTTTATAGTAGCAGCGTTAACGGCGCTTTTAGCCTGCGAGTTGGCTTCGTTCACAGCGCCGGACGCACGGGAGTTGGCTTCTGTTTTGGTGCGCTCCGCCATCTCCTTGGCTTCGGTAATAATTGCGTTTTGATTGGCAATCACTTCCTGGGCAGCCGTCATTTCTACGGGAAAGCTTTCTCGGATCTGCTGTACCAGCTGGCCGGCATGCGCGCGGTCAATCATTACGGAGCCGCTCAACGGCACGCGTTTGCCCATGGTGATAAGATCATCCAGTTCATCCAGCAATATGTTGGTTTTAGATTTTGACATAAATCTCGGCCTCCTGAAACCTTTACTTATTTATGGAAGTATGTTTGGATATCCGGCAATATGCAGGCGGGCACAAAGGGTGTGATGTCCCCGCCGAACGAGGCAATCTGCTTAACGACACTGGAGCTGATGTAGGCATAATCCGGTGACGTCATTAAAAACAAAGTCTCAATGGTCTCAGATATTTGACGGTTGACCTGTGCCATCTGGAATTCCGCTTCAAAATCCGTCACGGCACGAAGGCCGCGAATGACGATTCTGGCATCGGATTTCTTCATATAGTCTACCAATAAACCGCTGAAACTGTCAATTTTGATGTTGGGCAAATGTTTACATGCTTTACGCAGCATTGCCAGCCGTTCTTCCACGGGAAACGCGGGGTGCTTGGCCGGGTTATCCAGCACAGCCACGCGTACCTGCGGAAACATTGTGCTGGCACGCTCAATAATATCCAGATGCCCAAGGGTAACAGGATCAAAGCTTCCGGGATAAACACATAATCTATTTTCCATCGGTATTCCCTCCCGCATCGAAGGTCAGCATATGGATCATCGTGTCGCCATAGGTCCGGCAATCCCTGGGGATAAACGCCGGGGACAGTGCTACCGGAACGTTCTTGCGGTGTTCAATCACGATCAGGGCATGCTGTGCAAGCAGACCTTTGGATTGCAGCATATCGGTCATTTCGGCATATGCTGATAATCGGTAGGGCGGATCTAAAAACACAAGGTCAAAGCATTGTTTGGTCTGGCTAAGCCTTTCCACCATCGTTTGCCAATCGCCCTGTAAGATATCCGCCTGCCGTGAAAAACCGAGCGTCTGCACATTGCGGCGAACGCAATCGATCGCCTGCCTTGAGGAATCAACCAGCACGGCTTTAACTGCACCGCGGCTGAGTGCCTCAAGCGCCAGGGCGCCGGTACCGGCGAATAAATCTAAAACCGTTGCGCCGGGCACATCGCGCTGGATGATATTGAACAGGGATTCGCGCACATAATCCTGTGTGGGACGCGTTTGAAAGCCCTTTGGTGCAACAATGGTTCTGCTCTTTGCGCTTCCAGCAATAATTCGCATACGGATCAGATCAGCTGTTCGGGGGTTTTGCTGTTCGTGCGTACTTTACGCGCCTTGCGCTCTTTGCGCTTTTTGTTGTGAACGCCAATCTTGATGCCCGTATTTACCTTGGTGCGTAATTTGGGCCCCTGCAAATAACCAAATCCATAGGCAAGCGGTGCAATGCTGACAAGTACCGGAGTGAGCCGTTCTGCCCAAAACACGACCGTGTTATCATATAGTATGGCAACGTTGATAAACGGCATAGTCAGCATACGCGCGATAACCCGCACGATCGGCAGAAACAGCGAAGTGGATTCGCTGTTGTAGTAGGCAAGCGCATCGCCGCGGTTGGTTGTTTCGATTGCTGTTTGAAACCAGCTTGGCAATACGCCCAGCGAATAGACAATCGGCTTGGTAGCAATGGCGAGAACCAGCGTGATTACCAGATAGGGGATCAGGGCGATCATCACCTCGTAAAATCCTTTGGCGGGATGATAG
>DAOPIR010000109.1:0-9905 GCA_035399245.1 Candidatus Limiplasma sp. | reverse complement strand
CGAATTTCGGCGTCTTCAGAAAGGCATTGACTACCAGCAAGCCTTGCAGCATTGCGCATATCTCCTTTAGTTCAACGCGTTCAGGGTATCCGCCAAATGATGAAGCGACTTTAAAATGTCCGGGAAACAATATTCATCGGTGCCTTGCATCAGCAGCTTTGTGTTGATTTCAATCTGTATTGCCGGTACGTCGCAAGAAGAAGCAACGGTTGCGCAGACGGTATTCGGGTTACCGGCGGCAAAGGGTTCATCTACCGTAATCTGTTTCAGGCCAAGCGGCTGAAAGCTTTCACGGATAAAATCGATCAGGTTCTCATGGCCTTCGATATTCTTTCCGTAGCCGGTGCCGATGCAGATATCCATTTCACGGTCGGGATTAAGCTGGTGCAAATCGATTACATATTGAATTTGGTTGTTATTCACATAGCGGCAAAGCGCATTGCGATAATCGCTGATTGAATCATGGTTGGCGTCGTCGTGCAGGTGTCGGGTTTTATAGATTACCGGAACATGAAAATCTTCATTGAGCAATTTGCAAAGGATGCCGGTATAGCGTTCAGCCGCTTTGTTGGCGCCGTTTCGCGTTTGAAGCACTGCGTGCGGGGCGCTGAACATTACGCTGCCGGTTCCCTCTAATATCTCATAACTGGCTTTGTGATCTTCGTCGGTAAAGTATGCAAGCGCGCGGTCCAATTGCTGCTCACAGGTCATGAAAGTCCCTCCTACGGAAAGAAAAAAATGGGGTAAGGTAATACGACAAAAGATACTGTAGCATGACTGCGGATGATTGTCAATTTTCGACGGATGATGTAAGATCAAAGCGAGATATTATGGGCTATGGAGAGGTCGTGAAATGCGGATGTGCACACTGCAAGAGCAGAGAATAGAAAGAACCGCCATACTTTTGGGCAAAGCGCAAATCGATACCCTGAAACACGCCCATGGAATGATTTTCGGACTTGGAGGCGTAGGCAGTTATGCCGCCGAAGCCCTTGGCCGAATGGGAATCGGGAAGCTGACGCTGGTGGACGGCGACCGCTTTGAATACAGTAACATCAACCGTCAGCTGAACGCGCTTATGTCCACCGTGGGCAAGAGCAAGGTGCTGGTTACGGCACAGCGCCTGCGCGATATTAATCCTGATGCGGATATCAATCCTATAGAAGCATTCTATTTGCCGGATACGCCCGTGCCGATCGCGGATGATGTGGATTTTGTGGTTGATGCCATCGACACCGTATCGGCAAAGCTCCATATCATTGAAACATGCAATCATCGAAATATCCCCATTCTATCCTGCATGGGAATGGGAAATCGGCTGGACCCGACACAAATCCGGATTGGCGAGCTGTTTGATACCGATACCTGCGCGCTTTGCAGAGTGATGCGCAAGGAGCTTAGAAAGCGCGGGATATTGAAACTGCGCTGCGTGTACTCCACCGAAGAAGCCTGCAAGTGTACGCACGAAATGAGTACAGGCAATGGCCGACGGGCCATATCCGGATCGGTTGCCTTTGTACCGTCTGTTGCCGGACTGTATATGGCTTATGATATCATACGGACATTATGCAGTTTGAATCCTGCCAATAAGTAAGCCTGGGTGAATGTACGATATTTCTCTATTGCGGTATAACAACGTACGGAGCCTTTAAACAACATTCTGCTTGCTACCGATTGTATTTCGTGCTATGATTATGACGAAAGTATTGACAATGTATTTCGAAAGGGTGATCGCATGCCCGTCAGAGTAAGAGTGCTTGCCGTGGTTTGTATTCTGGCTGTCATTGTTATTGCATTTACGATTCTGTACGTTGCCAAAAAGAATACGATGAAAGCGCTGGATGAGCGATATGTCGACGTACTGTCATATCAGCAGTATTTGGATACCAAGGAAAACACGCTGCAGGAAACGCTGGCAATGATGGGAACCGATGCTTTTATCGAAAGCCAGGCGCGTGACCTGTACGGCTATATGAAATCGGATGAAATTCGCTTTGTAATTACCGATCCGGAAGTGCTGTACGGCACATCAGATTAGGACAGACTATTGAGAACAGCGGCAATCGGGATCGGCTCCAATTCACTTCGGCTGTTGGTTGCTGATCGAAAAAACGGACAGATAACCGCAGTCCTTCGCAAACGGGAAGGATTGCGTGTTTTTGCATCCCTCAACCAAAACCATGAGATTTCCTCCGCAATGATTACGCAGGCATGCACAAGCGTAAATATGCTGCGGCAGGCCGCATTACACGCCGGAGCACAAACTGTTCATCTGTTTGCTACCAGTGCGGTACGCGACGCAAATAATCAACAAATGTTCGCAGATGCTCTTTTCCGCGAGACCAGTTTGCGATTAGAAATCTTATCCGGTGAAACGGAAGCCAAGCTTTCTTTTATCGGCGCAACGGACGATACTCACTCCGGAATGATCGACATCGGCGGCGGATCGACAGAAATTGTCATCGGCAGGCGGAACACCATTGCGTTTGCGTGCAGTCTGCAGGCCGGTGCGGTACGGCTGTACCGTCAAATTCCTATCCATTGCCGGGAAGACGCGCTGCGCGCAAAACAAACGGTCAAAGCGCTGATCGTACCGTATCAGGCGGAAATTGAGCAACTGAAAACGCCAACCGAATGGGTTGGCGTGGGGGGGACGCTGACGGCGCTTGCCTCGTGCGTTCAAAATATCGATTGGAAGGATCATGACCGTATTCACGGTTTTATAGCCGCACAATCCGATGTCCGACGCATAACAGAGACACTTGCAGGGATGACGCAGGATCAGCGACGCATGTTGCATTCCATCCCGCCGGACAGGGAAGATATTATCGTACACGGCTTTGCTATTCTTCTGGGTTGCATGGAAACACTGAGAATACCAAAAATCAAAGTATCCAGAAAAACAAACTTGGACGGATACTTAACGCTTATGACAGCGGACGAATGAGGATCAGCGGCGTAAGCTCGTCGCCTTGCCCGCTGGGGTTATCACGCATCGCGTCCTGAATTTGCTCGTCTGTCAGCGGAAAATCCTTGGACTTTCCCAACTGGTCACGCTGAATGTCATTCGCGTCCATCAATACGATGGGGATGCCGGTTTCCGCTGCCAGAGCGTCGCAAAGCTCGTTCGGGTTCGGCGGATTGATCGTAGCCAGCTCATGATACCGCTGAAAGCTGGAGCGGAAGTAAAACCCGTCAATTCCGCCTACGCCTTTGCCGCAGACCTTGTAAAACACGCCTTTAATCCCAAAAGGACGGGTAATCGCGCTTAAAAATGCAGCCAGCAGCACCCGTGGAAGGCCGACCATATCAATGACCAGCTGCAGCTTATACGGCTCATGCATACCAACACCGGTGGAATTAATGCCCGCAAAACGCCACATCAGTTTTGCAAAAAAACCGGGCTTTACCTGCTCGCGCGTACGCACGTTTTCCGTGCACATACATATAACCTTCGCACCGAAGGAAAGCATATCGCCATCCTGATACAGCGGGCGAACATATTTTTCGACAAGCGCTGCCTGGCTTTCGCCAACTTCCACAAAATGCGTTTGGATGGCAAAGCGCTGATATTTCTTTCCGTCCTTGCCTTCAATGATGCCGCGGTCAAAATACACTAAGCCGTCTTGTTCATGCCGTTGAGACTCCAGATTTCGTCCATTATCCTCGGCCATAAGAGTGCCTCCCTAAATATTATCAAAGAAGGCTTTGCCTTCCTCGTCACACAGAATACCCATTTCATTAAACCGAAGGATTACAGGCTGTGCGTCGATATATTTCAAAATGGTATCAAAGCGTACGCTTTCGGCAAACGTCAGCAGCGTAAATGCCACGCCATGCTTTTTAGCGCGTCCGGTACGCCCGATACGGTGCAGATAGTATTCGTTTTCGTTTGGAAGATCGTAATTGATTACAGCTTCCACATCGTCTACATCAATTCCGCGGGCGGCGACATCCGTTGCCGCCAGAATTTGGAATTTACCCCTGCGAAACGCCTGCATTACCTGATTGCGAGCACCTTGCCGCATATCGCCATGCAGGCATTCGGCCTGATAGCCGGCTTTCTGCAGTCGGTTGCATAGCCGCTGCGTCATATCCTTGGTGTTGATGAACACCATTACGCGGCTGAACTCGTTGCTGTCAAGCAAATAGAGCAGATGATCATATTTGTTTTTATGATCCGATTCAATGACATATTGCTTGATTTGCGGGCGATTTTCTTTGGTGGCGGGGATAACGACCTCCACAGGATCCTGCTGATATTTCCATGCAATGGTCTGCACATCCTGATTGGTGGTTGCGGAATACAGCACCAGCTGCCGGTCGCCGGATATGGCATCGATAATCCTGGTAACATCTTTTACAAAGCCCATATTCAGCATTTCATCGGCTTCGTCGAGCACCATCGTGTGAACGCTGTCCAGGCGTATATTGCCGCGGTTCATATGGTCCAGCAGGCGGCCCGGCGTGGCAATAACAATTTGCGGATGCCGCTTGAGCTGGTTAATCTGCTTTACGATCGGCTGCCCGCCATAGAGCACCGCGATCTGCAATCCGTTGATATATTTCGCTAAATTGCGCAATTCCTCGGCGATCTGCAGGCTTAGCTCACGCGTAGGGGCGAGCACCAGCTCCTGCACCCTGTTGTCGGTGAGGTTGACATACTCAAGCATCGGTATGCCAAAAGCAATGGTTTTTCCGGTTCCAGTCGGAGCGATTGCGATTACATCCCGTCCTTCCATCATTAAGGGCAGGGTTTGCTCCTGTACGGGGGTCATGGTATGGATATTCATCGTATCCAAAGCGCGAAGCACTTCTTTGCTGATGTCCGCGTTGTTGAAAACTTGTTGTTCTTCCGGCAAAATATTCTCCTTATCCGGTTGATATTAACGGGTATTCTCATAGGATGCATATCCCATGAAGCAATAAACAACCAAATTTCACTATTCGACAGCTTTGCATTTTTTCCTGCTATGGTATAATAGACGAAGCGAAACCTTGAGCGCGGAGGATGAAACATGAGCAGACTCGGAGATCTTTTACAAACCGAACGCCTGCGGCGGAATATGACGCTGAAGCAAGTGGCAAAGATAGGTGGTGTTAACGAACGGTATTTGAAAGACGTGGAAGAAGGCAAACGGATCATTCCTGATGACCAGGCACGGCGTATTTTGAAGAAAATCGGGCTTAACGAACAAACCGAACAGGGGTTCACTTTGGATGATATTGCGGCTACTGTGGACTTGCAAACCGTACCATCCCCGGCCCCAACGCGGGAAGAACCCATTAAACCCAGGGAGGCAGTCCCCGTATTTTACGACGAGGACACGAAAAACAATACGGTACAGGGAAGCGTATGGCTGGATGCTTTGGGCAGCGTTCTTAAGCGTGTTCCCGTTTACAATGCCGTGATGGAAGAAGTAGACCATAAGCTGATGCCTGTGCTGCAGGGGCGTATTGAAGGCGCGTCCCCCGATAAGGTATTTTATTACCGGATGCCGGATGACAGCATGCGCGGCTTTCGCATTTTTAAGGACGATCTGTGCTTTACCGTGCCGGCCGGCAGCCCGATTGACGGCGCAGTGATGCTGGTTGAGCATAAAGGGAAACGTGCCTTGCGTAAGGTGAAAAAACTCGATGCGCTGCACATCCTTTTGCAAAGTTATGATCGCGAATATGCCGCGGAGCCCTGCGCGATGCCGGAGGTAACCATTATCGGTCACGCGGTGCGGGTGGAATTCAGCTTGCTGTAAAATTCAACTTAAGAAGGAGAACTGAATATGATTTATAAACCGTTTGGACAAACCGGAATAGAGCTTTCCGCGCTTGGATTTGGCGCTATGCGCCTGCCGATGGCAGACGGCCATGTGGATGACGAAAAAGCCGTCCCGATGATGCAGAAGGCGTTTTCTATGGGGGTCAATTATGTGGATACCGCGCCCTACTATTGCAACAGGGACAGCGAACGTGCCGTAGGGCTGGCGCTGAAAGGCTGGCGCGATAAGGTATATCTGTCCACGAAAAACCCCGCAAAGGACAATCTGGGCAACAAGTGGCGCATCAACCTCGAAAAATCATTGGAAACACTGGATACGGACTATATTGATTTTTTCCACCTTTGGGGTATTACACTGGAAAACTTCCGCGCGATGGATATCCCCGGCGGCGTGATTGACGATGCGAAAAAAGCGCTGGATGAGGGGCTGATCAAGCATCTGTGCTTTTCTTTTCATGACAAACCGGAAAACATGATCCCGATCATCGATAGCGGTTATTTTACCTCGGTCCTGTGCCAGTATAATCTGCTGGATCGCAGCAATGAAGAATCCATTGCGCATGCCAAGGAAAAGGGCCTTGGCGTTATCATTATGGGGCCCGTCGGCGGCGGCAGACTCGGCGCGCCATCCGATGTTGTTAAAAACCTGATCAAGGGCGAAATCAAAAGCTCTGCTGAAATGGCGCTGCGCTTTGTGATGGCAAACCCGAATGTAAATATCGCCTTGTCCGGCATGGAAAACGAGAAGATGCTGGAGGAAAACGTCAAGGCCGCTTCCATTGGCGGACAGCTGTCGGCGGCGGAGCTGGATCAGGTCAAAGCTATGCTGGATGAAAACAAGCGTTTGATGGATCTGTACTGTACGGGATGCAACTACTGCATGCCCTGCCCGCAGGGGATCAATATTCCGCATTTATTCCGGCTGATGAATTATCACCGCGTGTATAAACTGACTGATTATGCCAGAAAAGAATATCAAAAAACCACTGTTCCTATGGACGAGCGCAATGACCAGTGGGAAAAGGATCTGGGTTTGGACGCCACGCATTGTGTCGCCTGCGGTGCTTGTGAAAAGAAATGCCCGCAGAAACTGAAGATCATTGATCAGCTCAAGGAAACGCACAAAGCACTCGGATGAAACATCTTGACAGCAAAAGCCGCGCCTTCAACAGCGCGGCTTTTGCTTTGGCTTTTATCAGCCTTTAACGTCTGCCTTTGTCGTAGGGGATACCCTCCGCCTTTGGCGCGCGGCTACGTTTGCTGGTTAGCACCAGAATGATCATCGTGACCAGATAGGGCATGATCAGGTAGATATATTCGCTGCTGGCAAGGTTATCAAATGTTGGCAGGAACGTAAGAGAATTGGAATAGAATGAGATAATCCGGAAAAACGCGAAGAAGAAGCTTGCAAACAGGATATTGACAGGCTTCCAGTTACCAAAGATCATCACGGCTAAGGCCAGGAAGCCGTAGCCGGCTACGGTTGAGGTAAATCCGCTGCCGGCCGCAAGCGTATACGCAATTCCGCCGATACCGGCAAAGAAACCGGAAATTCCGACACCGAGATACCGCATGCGATACACGTTTACGCCCACACTGTCGGCCGCCTGCGGATGTTCACCGCATGCACGCAGACGAAGCCCTGTTTTGGTGTGATACAGGAAGAAAATAGAGACAAGAAGCAAAATGAAAGCGATCGGCGTCGTGAGGAATAAGCTCTTGAATAAAAACCGGATCAGGATGTTATCGCCTGCAATGCCAAGGCTTTCCTGCGAAATCCGGACCCAGCTCGGGATCAGAACCGTCGTCTGTGCCGTACCCTGAATGTTCCAGGTTACAACCACTGCCAGCGCCGGCGCAAGCATATTAAGCGCCGTGCCGCTGATGACCTGATCGGCTTTCAGCTTGATGGAGGCAAATGCCAGAAGCTGGCTGTAGATAATTCCCACAATGCCCGCGATCAGAATGCTTGCAAGCACATAAAGCTGGGTGTAGTCCGGATTGTAGCCCATATCGTCCACATACCGCAAAAACAGGCTCGCCGCGAGTGCGCCGACGATCATGATGCCTTCCAGCGCGATGTTTACGATGCCGCTTCTTTCCGAAAACATACCGCCTAAGGCAACTAACATAAGAGGAACGGCAAAAATTAGAGTTGCGCTTAAAATATCGCCGATAATCATTGCTGCTTTTCCTCCTTTTCGTTGCTGTTCATACTGCCTTTTTGAGGCGTTTGAATGGGTCCGTCGTCCTTCATGGAGGAAGCGGCAAGCGACTGGCGCATGAACAGCTTACCAAACCAGATCTTAAGAAGCAGCGCAAATGCGCTGACATAGATGATCACACCGATAATGATATCGATGTTTTCACGTACAAAGCGTGGCTGCAGCGCGTCGCCGCCCACCTGGATATAACTGATAAACAGGGCGCTGGCAATAACGCCGATGGGATGCGAGTTTGCCAGCAGTGCAACAGGAATTCCGTTAAATCCGGCAGCCAGGAGCGTTTTAAGGAAAGTATACTGTCCGGTACCGCTTAAGTAATACAATCCGCCGCCAAGCCCGGCCAGCGCGCCTGCAATGGTGAAGGAAAGGATTATATTCCGTTTGGCGCTGATACCGGCATACCGGCTGGCATCGCGGTTGTAGCCGCATGCCTTGATCTCATAACCGAAGGTGGTCTTCTGGAGGATTACCCAGATGATTACGGCAATAATTACAGCGATAAAAATGCCGATGTTGACGAGGTTGCTGTTCATCAGCTCATCCAATCCAAGCTTTGGCAATATCGCGTTTGGATTGGCATCGGCAAGCGCGGGGGTGCGGTCGCGTACGGATGATTTGCCCCAGTAATCCACAACCAGCATAGGGAAGTTTTGAAACGCCATGTTGACGGCAAATACGCCGATCCAGTTGAACATAATGGAGGTAATAACCTCGTTTACGTTAAACAGCGCTTTGCAGATGCCCGGGATAGAACCCCAGATCGCGCCGCCGATCATTGCAAATACAATAGCAACATACCAGGGGAGCTGCAGCTGGATGCCGGCAAACAGCGCGAAAAACGCGCCGACGGTGTATTGGCCTGTCGCACCGATGTTAAACAGACCGGTTTTGAATGCAAACGCGACGGAAAGGCCGGTACAAATCAGCGGCATTGCCTGATAAAGCACCTTGGCAAATTTCTTTGGATCGCTGATGCCGACGGTCAGGATTTTTCTCAATCCCCAAAAAGCGTATTCGGATTTAGTAGCCAACAGAAGCAGATATCCGATGAATAATCCAATGAGTATCGCGCCGACGGAAGCGAGAATTGTTGTGAGAAGTGCGGTATTAAAAGAACGTTTCCGTTTCACGCTACATCACCTCCCGCTCAATGTCATGGGGTGTAGCGCCCGCCATATAAAGTCCAAGCTCCTGCCGCACCGCATTGGCACCGTCCACTTCCGTAACGATCTTCCCTTCATACATCACAAGGATTCGATCGCTGATGTTCATAATCTCTTCCAGTTCCAGACTGACAAGCAGAACGGCCCGACCTTCGTCACGGGCGGCGATCAGCTGTTTTTGAATATATTCAATCGCGCCTACATCCAGTCCACGCGTTGGCTGTACGGCAATCAGCAGGTTGGGTGAAAGCGAAATTTCGCGTGCGATAATCGCTTTTTGCTGGTTGCCGCCGCTCATGCTGCGGGCGGCAGTATCGCCGCCTTGTCCGGCGCGGATATCAAAGCGCTCGATCAGCTGATCCGCATATTGCTGAATCTGCTGAAAGCGCAAAAACCCTTTGTTGTTGAACTGCGGTGTGTAATAACTTTTCAGGATCAGGTTTTCCGCCAACGTATAATCCAATACCAACCCGTAGCGATGGCGATCCTCCGGAATATGCGCAATACCCAAGTCGTTGCGCGCACGGATGGACTGGTGCGTGATATCCTGATCGCCAAACAGAACGTTGCCATGGGTAGGCTTGATCAATCCGGTCAGAGCGTATACAAGTTCGCTCTGGCCATTGCCTTCGATACCGGCAATCCCGACGATTTCACCTGCACGCACATTGAAGGACACATTGTGCAGCTGATGCTTTCCGCTGGCGGCTGTATCAAGGGAAAGGTTATTCACACGCAGGA
>DAOPIR010000108.1:0-9924 GCA_035399245.1 Candidatus Limiplasma sp. | reverse complement strand
AAACGGCTTCCTTCGGGAAGCCGCTTTTTCGCGTGTTAATTCAGTTTACGGGATCACGACCCGCTGCAGGGCCACATCGGAATCGCCGTCGTCAATCATGGTGCGGGTCCACAGCTCGCCGTTCCACTGAATGTATTTCGGTGAGAGCATGGAACATTCCGGGATGGACACGGTCCAGTATTGCAGCGCGTTTCCGTCCTGATCCAGCGACTGGAAGATACTGGAGTTGTAGTTGTCGCCGGAGCCGCACAGGATATACTGCCCGTCGAGCTCCGCCACATAGGAATGGGGCAGGCTGTAATCCGTCAGCTCGGTCGCCTTTTGCCATAGCTCGGTGCCGGTAGCCGCGTCCAGACAGAGCACCAGCTGCCGGAAGCCGGTGGCGGTGTCACTGCTTGTAACGCTGTCTCTGCAAAACCCAACCGCGACAAACCGGCCGCGGGAATCGACAATGCCGTCGCTCAAATCCCCGTCGCTGATCCCTGCCGCCCGATACGACCATACGATATTGCCGGTGTCGTCCACCAGCAAGGCAACTACATCATTGTCCCCGCTTGCGCTATCGTGGTAACGGCCGTACATCAGGCAGCCCTGCGATGTGCGCACCCAATTATCGATATGGTTCAGCCCGATGGCATTGGCGTCCAGCTGCCAAAGCACATTGCTCCGGGCGTCCGTCAGCGTGAGGGAGCGGGAACGCTGGCCGGTTTCGCCGCTCAGCGTTTCGGCAGTTACGGTCAGGCCGCCGGCGGAAAAGTATTCCCGATAGGCGTTGTCCTCTTCCGCAGTATCCATCACCTTTTCCCCTTCGGCCAGGATGGAGCCGTTGTCACAGGAAAACGTGAGCTTCTGCCGGTACTGCGTGCGCTGATCGATCTCGTAGCGCACGGTGCCGTAAAAGGTATTGTCGTCGTTGAGGGTTAAAAAGTGCAGCGTGGTGTAACCGTTCTTTTTGTCCGAACCGAACACGTTTTCCCACACGATGCTGCCGTCCGGCGCAAGGCACACCAGCCATGTCTTCAGAGTATATCCGTCAAATTCCGCCTCGCCGTTCAGCCCGCCGGAGGTAGCCATCGACAGGATAAGGTTGCCGTTTGGCAGCACGAGGGTGCTGTAGCAGGATTCATCGCCGCTGCCGCCCAGGATGATGGGACTGTCCGCCGTGGCAGCCAGCGCGCAGGCCGGCAGCGCGCCCAGCAGCAGTGCCGTAACGAGCGTGTAAATCAATAAGCGTTTCATAATCTATTCTCCTTATTTTCTATTGGCCGTCCGGAATCACGACGCGTTCCAGCAAAACATCCGAATGGTCGCCGCTGGACAGGGTTTGCGTCCACAGCTCGCCGTCCCACAGGAAAAACATGGGGTTCAGCCTGCCGTATTCCGGTGTGGATACCGTCCAGTAATTCGTTTCCTGCCCGTCCTGATCCAGCGTCTCGAAGATGCTGCTGGTATAGGTACTGTCCGCCGTACACAGCACGTACTGCCCGTCCATTTCCGCTATGTAGGCGGTTGGCAGCTTGCGGTCTGTTTGGGTGTTGGCTTTGATCCAGATTTCGCTGCCGTCCGCCGCGTCCAGACATACCACCAGCTGGCCGAAGCCGTCAGCCGTCCCGTTGCTGCTTAAGCTGTCCCTGGAAAAGCCCAGCGCGACGAAGCGGCCGTTGGAATCCACAATGGCGTCGCGCAGCTCCCCGTCGGTTATCCCCGCCACCAGGTACGACCACAGCACGCGGCCCGTGGGGTCAACCAGCATAGCGACCGCTTGATTCTCCTTTGCAGACGCATCGTAGTTCCATCCGTAGAGCAGCGCGCCGTTTTCGGTGGCAATCCAGCCTTGGACATGGTTGAGGCCGATATCGGCGGTATCCAGCTGCCACAGCTCGTGATCCTCCGCATCCAGCAGGCGAAGGATGCGGGGCGTGCAGGTTGCTTCGCCGTCGTGGATTTCCTCCACGATCGTGGCGTTGCCGCTTAAGTAATAGTTGCGGTAGATTTTATCGGTTGCCGAGGTGTCCATCACCTTGTCTTCCTGGGACAGGATGGAGCCGTCGGCGCAGGAAAACGTCAGCTTTTGCAGGTACTGGGTGCGCTGTTCGATCTCGTAGCGCACCGTGCCGCAGAAGGTGCCGTCGTCGTTGAGGGTAAGGTAATGCACGGTGGTATAGCCGCTGTCCCGGTCCGAGCCGAAGGTGTTTTCCCACACGATGCTGCCGTCCGGCGCCAGGCACACCAGCCAGGCCTTGACCACGCGGAAGCCGGAGCTTGATAATTTGGCCTGATCATCGGAAACGGACAGCGACAGGATGACGTTGCCGTTTGCCAGCGAAAGGGTGTCGAAGTACGACACATCCCCGCTGCCCTGCAGGATAACGGGGCTTTCGGCTGTAGAAGCCAGCGCACAGGCCGGCAGCGTACCCAGCAGCAGTGCCGTTACAATGCTGAAAATCAATAAGCGTTTCATAATCTTTCCTCCCTATGGTTCTATTGCCCGTCCGGAATCACGACGCGTTCCAGCATAGCGTCGGAATCGGTTCCGTCCAGCAGGGTTTCCGTCCACAGCTCGCCGTCCCACCAAAAGAACTGCGGGCCGATCAACGTATGGTCTGCAACGGAGGTCGTCCAGTATTGCAGCGCTTGGCCCTCTTTGTCCAGCAATTCATAGGCGATCTGGCTGTATTTGCCGGCGGAGGCGCACAGGAGATACTGGCCGCCGATTTCCGTAATGTTGCTTGAGGGCAGATCGCGCTCGGATTGGGCGTTTACGTGTTTCCAAAGCTCGGTGCCGTCTGCCGCGTCCAGGCAGATCAGCAGTTGGCTGTGGCGTGTTGCAGCCGGATCGTACGCGTAGGCATCCGTCTGCGGTAAGCCGGTGGTGAATCCCGCGCCGATAAAGCGCCCGTTGGAATCGATTATCCCTGTCCGGATGACCCCGTCTTCCAGATCCGTGGTGCGGTACGACCACAGCACCTGACCGCGGTCGTCAATCAGGATTGCCGTTGGCTGGCCGTTGATACCCGATAGGCTGTCGTCGGATCCGTAGAGCAGCGCACCCTGCGCGGTCGGCGTCCACTCCTGCAGATCATGCAGGCCGAGATCGGCCGCGTCAAAGCACCACAGCTCGGTTCCCTGCGCATCCAGCAAGCGGATGTAGCGGGGCTCGCAGGAAGCATCGCAGTGATAGGTTTCCACCGTCAGGGTGTAGCCCCCATGTGGATAATCCTCGCGCAATATCTTGTCTGTATCCCGGGTGTTGGGCACCGCCTCGCTTTTGAATATAATGGTGCCGTCCGTGCAGGAGACCGTCAGCGTTTGCCAATACTGCATACGCTGGTCGATGGAGCAGCGCAGTGTGCCGGTAAACGTGCCGTCGCCATTGCTATACAGATGGTAGAATACCGTGCTTGCGTTTGCGCTGGTTTCGCCAAACGTGGTTTCCCACACGGTGGACCCGTCCGGCGCCAGGCAGAGCAGCCAGACCTTGCGAACGTTGTCGGCATATTCCGCGGCCCCGTCCCGCCCGCCGGCGCTGGACAGCGACAGGATGATGCTGCCGTCTGCAAGCGACAGGATATCGCAGCAGGAATCATACCCCGTGCCGCCGAGGATAACGGGGCTTTGCGCCGAGGCGGCCAGCGCACCGGTTGACGCGGCACTGATTGCCAGTACAAGCGCCAGACAGCACGCAATGCTATGTTTCATTCTGTTTCTCCTTATGTTCGGATTGGTTGATGATGGTGAATCGTTAGGATGGATTGCAACCAATATAACGGTTCGGTCGAGCGTTTTGTTCCTTCGGAAAACAGGGAAGGCGCTTGCCTCTATTGATACTACACCGTGTCTTACCGCAATACTACACCACGTCTTACATAATGTCAACCGGTTTTTTACACAGGCGGATAAAATTTGCCGGGTACTTGACAAGCTGTAAGACAGCGCGTATTATTAATACTACACCGTGTCTTATAACTTCCCAAAGGAGAGAATGCATATGATGTCCCAACGCTTACCCGATACCGAATTTGAAATTATGGAATACATATGGAGCACACAGCCGCCCGTGACCACCTCGATGGTGATGCGGGAAATCGGAGCCGAAAAGGGCTGGAAAATCCAGACCGTCGTGTCCCTGTTTGCCAGGCTTACGGAGCGCGGCTTTCTGCGCATTGAGCGCGGCGTGGGGCGGGAGCGGGTGTTTTATCCCATTATCAGCCGCGGCGAATACCTGCGCATGGAGACGGATTTCTTCGTCAGCCATTATCACCGCAACAGCTATGCAAGCCTGCTGGGCTCGCTGGAAAACCAGCGCCTGCAGGAAACGGAGATCGACGAGCTGGAGCAATGGATACAAAAGCAGAAGGAAGGCAGACAGCCATGACAAATTTATTGGAAAGCTATGCCGGCGTGTCGGTCATCATGGCCGCACTGACGCTTGCGCTGCTGCTGCTGTCGCCGCTGCTTGGCAAGCGCTACAGGGCCAGGAGCCTGTATATAACATGGATTATCGTGATGCTGGGATTTTTGGTTCCGCTGCGCATCCCCAACCTCATCCCCGCCGTTACCGCCACGGCACCCGCCGTGGTCAGCCAAACCATTGTTAAACAAACGGTGCAGACGATCGCTGCGGACAGCGAGGTACAGGCCGCGGACCCGGCGGCAGACAGCGCCGAGGCGTTAACCGATGCCACAGCGGCGCAATCCGGCCAGGCAACGGCTTCCTTTACATGGATAAGTCTGATTACACTGGTTTGGCTTGCCGGCACGGCCGTCGCTCTGGCGGTGTATTGTGTGCGGTACATCCTGTTTTACCGCAATACCAAACGCTGGCGCTTTGAAATTGAAAACGAGAACACAAACCGTATTTTTGCCCGGGAGCTGAAGCGGGCGGGCATCCGCAAGCCGGTCAGGCTGTACCGCTGCCAAAGCGTAGGCAGCCCGATGATCACGGGCATCTTCCGCCCCGTGCTGCTGCTGCCGGATGAGGACCTGACGGAGGATGAGCTGCCGCTGGTATTCCGGCATGAGCTGATCCACGTCAAACGCCATGACCTGCTGATCAAGGGTGCGTTGATGCTGACCGCCGCCGTGCACTGGTTTAATCCGGCGGTATATCTGCTGATCAAGCAGCTGACCTTCTGGCAGGAGAGCGCCTGTGACGAAGCGGTTGTCAGCAAAAGCAGTCTGGCGGAAAAGCAATTCTATTCCGAAACCATCATCCGCGTTATCCGTCGGCAGGTGCGCATGCGGACCGCGCTGTCCACCTCCTTCTACGGCGGGAAAAACGGCATGAAGCGGCGGATCGTCGCCATTATGGAAAGCGGCGGCAAGCGCAGGGGCGCCGCGCTGTGGGTTGCCGCGCTGGTATTGGCATCCTGCATGAGCATGGCCTTTGCCGTGGATATTGACCCCCTGACAACCAGCCAGGGAACCGTTGCTTATGTTGCCTGTGCCGATGCCGACGGCACGCGGATGATCTTCGCGCCTACGGTAAACGATTGGGAGGTGCCGCTTGCGGCGTACTTCAACGGCACGCAGGTAACGATTACCCAGACGCGGGAAAGCAGCGCGCTGGACGAATGGAACAGCGTGGAAGGCGAGGACAACTGGGCCAATGTGCTGGTCGGCGGCGACGGCACGGCTACGGGCATCAGCGGGTGGATCCCGCTGACATATCTATCCGAAACGGCTGCGGACACCCTGCCCACCGCCGTGCTGACCACCGATTCGGTTACAGGCTTTGTGAACGTATACACGGGCAACGATACGCAGTCCGAGCTGGTCAACGCCTGGCAGGAGGGCACGGAGGTTACCCTGCTGGGACGGGTGCAGCAATGGTACCAGATTTCGGTGGACGGCGAATACGGATTTGTGCCGCGTGAAAACCTTTCGATTGACGACGCGGTACAGGCACGGTTTGACACCTTCCTTCCCTACCGGTTTGACACCATGACGCGTGACGAGTATCAAAGCATGCTGACCTTTGACGCGCTGTATACCCAAAAGGCGGCGCAGTACGACGGCAAGGGCGTGGAGGACTGGTCGCTGGAGGACAAGGCCTGGTACGGGCAGATGGAAGACACATATGTCGGCCAGCACGACCATTATTATCAGCTTCCGCAGGAAGACGATCTGCAGCAGGATGAGGCGGTGGCGATCGCCTGGGATGCGCTGCTTGCGCAAAACAGCGGGCTGGAGGGCGCGAACCAGGACGACTATGATTTTAACCTGAGCTTTTATTCCATTCCGGTGATGGAAGAGGATCAAAAGCGGTGGAATATCCGCATTACCCCCAAGGAGGAATCAAGCGCTTCCTTTGAAGTGGAAATCGCTTCCCCTTCGGGCGAGGTGCTGGATACGTACGGAGCCCTGTAAAATAACGTTGCAACAGAAAAAAGCGGCTGCTTCTCTTAGCGGAAAGCAGCCGCTTTGGGCTTTGATGAGCTATTGGTTGATATCTCCCGGGATGTCCGGTGGATTGCGGCAAGGGCAGAAGAAGCTGCGAATCCTCTTTACCGCCGTTTGATCGGCAGGCGGAGGATGGTTTTCATTTTGTCCGGTTCGGCGGCATTGGGCCGGCTGAGGTAGAGCTCGTGGTGCCGGCGGCCGCCTATATAATCCAGCCGGAAGCCCCGCTGCTCCTGATAGCGTTTCATGCTTTGCAGCGTGGCGGGCTCGGCATCGTACGGACCCAGATGCAGCGCCTGCACGCACAGGCCCTCGCAAAAGCGCTCCAGCCGTATGTGCCCGGTATGGCACTGCGGTTTTTTGCCTGCCAGCACGGTGCGGGCACGCTCCAACACCGCCGGGGTTACAAAATCGGGCTGCCGCAGCGCGATGGTCCACCGGAAACTGCCTTTATCCAGCGAAAAGCCGGATGCCGACGGAGTGATGGACAGATCCCAAAAACCTTCCAGCGGCGCGACGACATAGGCATGATAGCCATTTTCCGCTTTATGCATGCGAATGGCATAGGCAAGGGCGTACAGCGCTTCCAATGTCGCTTGAAACGTATCGTCCGTATTGGGGTCACCCTGCCCGTCCGCCGCCAGAAACAGCATTTCGGGCACATCCACAATGGCGGGCGCTGTGGAGGGCTGGTAGAGGTCCCTGCGTTCCTTTTTGAAATCCATGACTGCCATGGGGGTCACCTGCCTTATCGGAGATACCCTCATGGTAGCAGCACGAATATGACATCAAGGCGTCATGTTATTGATGATTTTGGGCGATTTTCCGGGCGATGGCCGCGATTTGGGCGCGGATGGCGGGCGGCTCCAGCACCTTGATATCGGAACCGAAGCTGAATAAATAATGCATCAGCCACGGATCATCCCAAAGCGTGGTATGCACCAGCAGGGAGCCGTCGGCCTGCTTTTGGATGGACGGGGCGCTGAACTCGTCATACACACGATGGGCAATACTCTCGCTGAACAGAAGCGTTATATTCACAGGCGGATACTGCACCTGATCGTAAGTAAGCGGCGGGGTCTGCAGCGCCACGTCGATAAAGTAATGATTTTCCGTTTTCACGTCGGTCATGCGCGCCAGCTTAAACATCCGGTAATCACTGCGCAGAGTGCAGTATGCGCTGAGATACCATGCCATGGACTTGAAGTAGAGCTTGAGCGGATATACAAGCCGCTGAGCCGTTTCACCGCGGGCGTTGGAGTAGCAAAACGAAACGGCCTGCTTATGCAAAATGGCGGACGACAGCAGCACGATCGTTTCCTTGTCGCCGGTGCCGGCGCCCCAGCAGGAGTAATCCACCTCCAGCCAATCGGGATTTTGTTTGACAAAAACACCCTTGAGCTTGGCAAGCACCGACTGTGTTTGCGGATAGTGCGTGGCGGACAGCTGCTGCAGCGCGGCGAGGATGCCGGTCTGCTCGTCCTCGGAAAACAGCGCCTTGCCCAGCACATAGCCGTCCATCAGGGAGATGCCGCCGCCTTTGCCGCGCGTGGTATACAGCGGGATGCCGGCGGCGGACAGCACGTCGATATCCCGTAAAATGGTACGGGGAGAAACCTCAAAGTGCTCGGCCAGCTGCTTTGCGGTCATGGTTTTACGCTCGATGAGCAGGTATACGATTTCAAACAGGCGATGAATTTGCATGGAATCACCTCAAGTCAGTCGTACCGATCCGTCTCCTTATGCTGTCCGGCAGGCTTTGCACGCCAAAATGGGAGAATATGCATACGATGCATAATTACGAATCGGTATCGGGCGCAAAGGTGAATGCTTCCATATATTTTTCGGCGGAGCGGTTCATTTCCGCGGAAAAATCGCTGTTGTACTTCCGCTTGTATATGGCACTGAGCAAGTCCGTAAATCCTTTGGTTTTGGTGCGCGACGCAAACATACTGCGCAGCTCCGCTTCCTGCATGGTGCGGTAGGCGTTTTGATGCACAATGTGCTCCATGGCAAACCGCTCGGGCTTCTCACGCTCCGCCTGCTGCGGCGTCGGATACCCGAACACCAGCATTGCGGCGGGGTACACGTAGGCGGGCAGATGCAGCAGCTCCTGATGAATCTCATAGTTTTCCATGACATCGCCGATATAGCAGGAGCCGATCCCAAAGCTCCAGGCGGCGGTTACGGCGTTTTGCGCGGCGCACAGCGCGTCCTCCACCGCGAGCAGCAGGTCACCCTTGCCGGGATGGCGCGGCTGGCATCCGGCCGCACGGTAGGCGTCGTACCATTTTTGCAGATCCGCGCAAAAGATGAGCACGAGCGGAGCCGAAGCGATGAACGGCTGATTGTCGCAGGTTTTGGCCAGCGTATCCTTGATCTGCTGGTCGGTGATATCCAAAATGGTATACAGCTGCTGGTTGCCGGCTGTGGGCGCGTGTACGGCCGCCGTCAGGATGGCCTGCCTGTGCTCGGGGGAGATCGGCTGGGGGGTATACACGCGGACGGATTTCCGGCTGATCAGGTTTTGCATGACTTCATTCATTATAATATCAGCTCCTAAACAATATTGCGGTACGAAAGGGCCTATGTAACGGGAAGGTTTGCCGTATAGATCACGGCGGCGACGCACAGCAGGATGATGGCCGCCGCGACATAGAGCACAATATGGTCCAGCCGGCGCTTCAGCCGGCGCAGCTTTAGCTCAAAAGGGACATTGCGCTCCGCAAACCGCATATACACGCTGTCCAGCAGCTCCTGCGCCTGGGAATCCTCCAGCGTAATTGCATCGGCGCAGCCAAGGTCGATCTGCGGCGCGCGCAGCGCCCGTTCTGCCGTCTTTTCGCGTACGTGCAGCATCCCTGCGATTTCGCGCGGCGTATATTGCAGCGTGTCGCGCAGATAAACCGCCGCCTTTTGCAGATACGGCTTTTTCAGCGCCAGCCAAAGCGCGTCTGTGAGCGGAAACGGGGTATGCAGCTGCAGCTGCTTGCGCTTTGGCGCGCGGTGCGGCTTGCGCAGGTAATAGCGGTCGCATTCGTCAAGCACGGCGGTAAAAAACAGCGCCCGATCCTTTTGCGGTGTTGCGGGCGCTGCCGCGGCAAGCGTAAGCAGCGCCTGAAATACAATGGATCTGGCTGCGTTCAAATTTTTACATATAAGAAATGCGAGCCGGTAAGCATCCAGATAATAATCCGAAAAAAAGTCGTCGAAGTTTGTATACACAACATCCACCGCAGGAACTCCTCCATGCCGCAAAACCGCCAAAACACGTTGCGGAATATACGCTAGTATGCATAAAACGAGAGAAATTGAAAACAATGTCTTGCATAATGGAAATACAATATGATACACTATATACTATCATGATAGGGCGGTAGAATTCAATCGTTTTCTAGTCCATCAATTTAAAAGGAGTGAAACAAATGAAGAAACGGGTTATTGCTATCCTGGTAATGGTAACAATGTTGTTTAGCCTCGTATCCACCGGCTATGCAACGGACAACCCCAACATCGGCGTGG